>CAKUEV010000020.1 GCA_934646845.1 uncultured Slackia sp. | reverse complement strand
CGATATCACGCCGAATACCGCGAGCAGCGCGATGGTGCCGTTGAAGCCGATGGAAATAACCGTGAGCAGCATGGCGGCCCGCATTGGTCAGCAAGGCTTCGGGTTAAAAGTTCCATGTGGTCGAAGCCGCGCCTTCGCCGAGCGGCGTTGGTCGCGCTCACGTAGGTCATACCGTTTGCCCACCTCAGCCATGATGGCGGGAGCGTGTTCGCCAGAATTGCCGCCAGGGTTTCGGAAAGGCGCTGTTCACCTTTGTCTTTATACGTTTTAATCAAAACGCCCGTGTCTGCTGTGTATCGAAGCGCGCTTACGCAAGGACGTACGCGCTCTCCTTTGTTTGCGAGTGGGGTGCAATGGTCGCATTGCAAAAAGCCGAAGGCGGCTCCGCACCGTGGGCATGCGCGCCAAAAATCGAGATAATCGAGTTGAGCGGCGCAACGTGCGCACAAAACGGCGCCTGGGGCGTCGCAAAGAGCGCAACGCGTGGGCCAGAGCGTTTCGCATATCGCGTCGGCGATAAGTCCCATGGCCCCTTCTTTCCGATTCGCATGTCCCTGGGCGATATGCTAGGGCGCAAACCTTGCCGTTATCTTGCCCATTTCGCGACATTCGCCCGACGTTTCCCTGCCTTTTTCCTCGGCATTTCCGTTGTTTCGCATGCCTTTCGCGAGCGCAATGCGCGAAGAGTCCGTCAAGTATTCGCGGGTTTTCTCGCCGTAATCAATCTTTCAGCATTGCGTTAACACTGCATGGAGGATGCTCGCTCGTTCATGCAGGGGCATTAAATCTGCTAAACTGACCCGAGACTTCTTTCGGGTCTGTAGTTGCGGGGGCCAAAAGGCTCCTTAGTCCATGGCAGATGCGGTCAAAAGGATCCACGTAAGTACGCGCCGCCCTAATATAGGCGTGTGCGAGCATGGCGTATCCTAGAAGTAAGTCGCACCTCCCGGCCGATTTTTGCGGCAACGCCGCACTGGGGGAGAGGGCAGAGCGAAATCATTCGCAAAACCCCAGTGCGCGAGTGTGGGGGCAAAGACTAGGTCAGCCGAAAGAGGAATCTGGATAGATATGGAAAGAGGATTCATACGATGAAACATCGCGTGTCGCTCGTTGTCGCGTTTGCATGCGCGTTTTGCTTTGCGCTTGGTTTGGCTGGCTGCAGCCAGGCCGGTTCCTATGAGGGAAAGACCCTTACTCCCACGATTAGCTCTCCCACCATTGGGCAGAATGGCACGTTGCGCGTGGGCATCGACGCCGATGGTGGTGCGCCGTTCGTCACATCTTCTTCGAGCGCCAGTTATGCGGGCCTCGACGTCGATATGGCGGCAGCTCTCGCCGATCAGCTGGGCTTGAAACTTGAACTCGTCGACGTTGCGGGCAATGCCTCTTCTGCCCTTGCCGATGGCGATGTCGACATCGTTATGAGCCAGACGTCCACCGAGAAAAGCTCGACCATGTGGGTTTCCGATCCTTACATTGAAACGGGCGTTGCCCTGTTTGCCTCGAACGGGTCCACGACCGTTCCCGCAAGCGTTCAGGCGTCGAGCATCGCAGCGCAATCTTCTTCCACGAGCGCCTGGGCCGTTCAAAACGCTTTCGGCGATGACGCGTTGAACCCCGCTTCCGATTTGGTCTCGGCGTTCTCTCTTGTTGAAACCGGCAAATCGCAGTACGTCGCAGCCGATGCGGTCATTGGCTCGTATGCGGCGCTTGTCCAAAGCGTCGACGTGCAGCCCATTGCCCTGCTTGGTTCCAAGGGCGGCTATTGCATCGGCGTCGATTCGAGCAACCAGGAATTGCAGAAGGCAATTTCCGCGGCTCTGAGCGCGGTGCGCGGCAACGGCGTTTTCGATGCGGTGTGCGCGAAGTGGCTTGGTTCCTCCATGAACCTCGACGCGCTTTCTACGATCGAGGTGTCTTCGAGCAAATCGGTTTCCGCTGGCGACGATTCCGATGAGGAATCCGCAGATGGCGCCTCGGCCGAAACCGCTTCGAGCTCCACGGCGGGCGCGAATGCCGTCCAGCCTGGTTCGACGAGGTAGGGCATCGCTATGGGCAAGCGAAACGTCGAAGACGAGAACGATTTGAACGATACCGCCCCTATGACCACGATGCAAAAAGCGATTATAGGGCTGGCCGTGGTTGCTGTCATCGCGTTTATCGCATATACGGTGTTGCATTAATTTCCATGTGGGCTCGCCTCAGGCGGGCTCACATGCGTATTGAAAGGAATACGAATGGCCAAGCATGGGAAGCACGCTCGCGTTCAGGAAGCTGACGCCGAACTTGTTGATGACGCATCCGTTCAGGCTGCACCCGAATACGACGCTTCAGAGAACAACGTGCCTGAAGCCACGAAGGGCATTTCGGCCCATCAGAAGAAATCGAAGCGCATGCGCACGGTTCTCATCGTCGTGAGCGTGGTACTCGTGGTGCTCATCGCAGCGTTGGGGTATTTCGCATTCATGCTGTATCAGGAAGCAAGCGATGTTGCGAGCCAGGCTTCAAGTTCGTCGGCCGTCACGCTGAAAGACACCGCCGAGGCGACCGATGCGAAAAAGCAGGGCAGCCGCCTTACCGCTCCGAATTTGGTTGCATTGCTCGGATCCACGGAAGATGAGGCCATCTCGAAGGTTGGCCGTGGTGCCACCGTGGCGAGCTCTTCTGACATAACCGAGGAAAAAGGCGAAGGCGACTCGAAAACTACCGAAGTCGTGGGCAAAACGGTGACGCTTGCGCTTACCGAGCAGCAGGCCGACTCGAAGGGCAATACGCCTTCGGTGTATCTCACGCTCGATAAAGACGGAAAAATCACTCAGGCGGGCTATTCCGCCGCGATGTCGACGCTGGGGTATGGCGATGTGAGCTTCTCCGACGCGGTGACCGAAAAGCACGTTGTCGAGACTCTGCTCGGCGACGCCGGCCTGACGGTCGAAGATGGCTCGGTCGAGCTTCCTTCCGCCGACGAATACCGCACCTACGCAAATGACGGAAAGACCATTGCCCAAGAGCAATACACCTTCTCGGGCGAGGCGCCCGCCGCGCTCGACGGGGCTCAGCACGCGTGGCAGTGTCGTTTGAATTACGACTATTCCGCGGCGAACGTATCGAACAATTTGTCCGATACGCTCAGGCTCTTCTATGTATACGTGAACGCGTAGAAACTGGAATTTATAGAAACCCGCCAAATGGCGGGTTTTCTTTTATGGAGAGCAGGACCACGATGTAACGCTCGAGCACTCTACTGTGATAAAGTGTCTAACACGTTACACATGTGAAAGGGGAAGGTGACACGTAGTGAGGCCTATTACCGCCCGAGGATTCCGAGACATCATGCCCGATGAGGCCATCGAGCGTGAGCGTATAACCCGCATCGTGAGCGATGGGTTCGCATCCCACGGGTACCTGCCGGTCGAAACGCCCTTGCTCGAAGAGCAGTCTTCGCTGGCGATGGCCGGTGGGTCTGCCGTCACGCCCTTCCAACTTTTCGACGGCGATGGCCGCCTGCTTGTGGTGAGAAGCGACCTCACCATGCCCATCGCGCGCCTCGTCGCAACTCGCCTTGCGCACACCGAAGCGCCCATTCGCTTGCGCTACGCCGCGCCTGTCGTGCGCGAACAGGCTCAATACATGGCGCGCTCTCGCCAGTTTACGCAGCTTGGCATCGAGCTCATTGGCGCAAGCGGTGTCGAGGCCGATTTCGAAGTGGTGTCCATGGCCGCTGAAGCGCTTAACGCCGTGGGCGTTTCCAAGTGGCGCATCGTATGCGGAAGCGTTCGCCCCATGAATGAGCTTCTTGCGGCGGCGGGCATCGCCGATTCAAAGCGCGAAGAGCTTCTGTCGTGCGTGCATGCGTCCGATTTCGTCGATTTGGACGCGGCGCTTTCAGACGTGGACGCGCCCGAGAATCTGGTGACCGCAATAGCGGCCTTGCCGCGCATCAGCGGCGGAATCGAGGCGCTCGATGCGGCATCTGCGGCGCTTGCGGCGGCGGGCATCGCCGATGGGGGCGTGTCGGAGTTGCGCGCGTTGTTCGAGTCGGCGCAAAAAGCGGGCTTTTCCGATAACCTCGCAGTTGATTTTTCGGTCATGAACTCGTTCGGCTATTACACGGGCCTCGTGTTTTCCGTGTACGCCGATGGCGTATCGGCCCCTCTTGGGTCGGGCGGGCGCTATGACGAAGCGTTTTCGCGACTGGGTGAGCGCGATTTGCCCTCGGCCGGCTTCGCTTTGTCGCTCGAGGAAATTGAGGAAGCCGTCGCGAACAACGCCGAACCGCGCCCGCTTCGCATCGCGGTGCCGAAGGGGTCGCTGTTCGCCGATACGGTTGAGGCGCTTGCGGCGGCGGGGCTCGACACCGAACCGCTGCACGACGTGGGGCGACGCCTTATCGTGCACGGCCAGGGCGTCGACTATGTCATCGTGAGGCCCACCGACGCCCCTGCCTTCGTTGCCTCTGGTGGAGCTGATTGCGGCATTTGCGGCCGCGATTCGCTCGTTGAGGCGGGCCTCGATTTGGTGCAGCTCATCGATCTTGGCTATGGTGCGTGCCGATTCGTGGTCGCCGAGCCTGCGAGCGCGAAGGGCGCGGCCGATGCCGCCTATGCGCGCCGCGGTTCCATTCGCGTGTCGACGAAGTATCCGCGCATCACCCAGGCGTATTACGATCGAATTGGCGTGCAGGCCGATATCGTCACGCTCCATGGCAACATCGAGCTTGGTCCCATGGTCGGCCTGTCCGACCGCATCGTCGACATTACTGCGACGGGCACCACGCTTCGAGAAAACGACTTGGTCATCGTCGATGAGGTGCTGAAATGCTCCGCGCGCTTCTTTGCGAGCCCCGCGAGCATTCGATGTGATGAAAGAGTTCGCGACCTGGCAGCTAAGCTGGCCGCTTCGAGAAAGGCATAGATACTATGAAAACCATTACGCTTAACCCAGGTGAGCGCCTCGCGGCTGGGCAGCTTCCGCGCCAGGGAGTTTTGCCCGCGGCCATTATGCAATCGGCCCAGGCTATCGTCGACGATGTGCGCGAGCGCGGCGATGTCGCCCTGCGCGAGTATTGCAAGAAGTTCGATGGCGTCGACGTCGACGATTTCCGCGTCGATCCCAAGCTCATGGATGAAGCTGTCCAAGCGGTCGACCCTGCGTTCATCGAGGCCTTGAAGAAGGCTGCTGCGCAGATTCGCGAATTCCACGAGCGCGAGGTCGAGCAGTCGTGGTTCACGTCTCGCGCCGATGGCACCATTTTGGGCGTGAAGGTCACCCCCGTTTCTGCTGCGGGCGTGTATGTTCCGGGCGGTCGCGCCCAGTACCCCTCGACGGTGCTTATGGACTGCATTCCGGCGAAGGTCGCCGGCGTGAAGCGCGTGGTCATGGTCACCCCGCCGCAAAAGGAAGGCGGCATTTCGCCGTACACGCTCGCAGCGGCGAAGGTCGCGGGCGTCGATGAGATATATGCCGTGGGCGGCGCCCAGGCCATTGCCGCCCTCGCGTATGGCACCGATTCTATTCCCAAGACCGCGAAAATCGTCGGCCCCGGCAATGCGTTCGTTGCCGCGGCGAAGAAAATCGTCTCGGGCGATGCGGGCATCGACATGGTGGCGGGCCCGTCGGAAGTGTGCGTCCTCGCCGATGCGACGGCCGATGCGACCGTAGTTGCCGCCGACCTTATGGCTCAAGCCGAGCACGATCCTCTGGCCACGTGCTACCTGGTCACCTGCGACGCCTTGTTCGCGGAAAAGGTGCAGGGCCGTTTTGCCGAGCTTTTGGCCGCAAGCCCGCGCGCCGAAATCACGAGCGCATCGCTTACCGACCAGGGCGTGGTCGTCGTGGCCGCCGACCTTGAGGCGGCAATCGACGCCGTGAACGTCATTGCTCCCGAGCACCTCGAGCTGCACTGCGACAACGCCATGGGCCTGCTCGGCAAAATCGAGAACGCCGGCGCTATCTTCGTGGGGCCGTGGAGTTCCGAGCCTTTGGGCGATTACGTTGCAGGTCCCAACCATACGCTTCCCACAGGCGGCACGGCGGCATTCTCCAATCCTCTTTCCGTGCAAGATTTCATTACACGTTCGTCGGTTATTTGCTATACGCCGGAAGGCCTTATGAACGATGCCCCCGCCACGCAAACCATGGCGCAGGCGGAAGGCTTGTGGGCGCATGCGCTTTCGGCCGGTCTTCGCCGCAAAATGGTCGAAGAGGGCCTCGAGGGATTCGATGGCGTCGATTTGGGCGACATCAACCGCATTGCCTGGCCGGTTGATTTGGCAGCTCCCAAAAAGGCGGAATAGCGTATGGCTCAGCTCTCCGACCGCGTTCGGGCGCTCATGCAGCCGCATTTGGCGAGCATCGAGCCCTACGACCCGAATTTCACGCCATGCCGCGTGAACCTTTCGGCGAACGAGAACACGTATCCCATGCCTGCTGCGGCGCGTGCGTCCATCGATGCCGCGCTCGCGGCTACGCCGCTTAATCGCTACCCCGACCCCATGTCGAACGAGCTGCGTGCGGAAATCGCCGCGTGGCACGGCGTCGATCCATCGTGGGTGTGCGTGGGCAACGGCGGTGACGAGCTGCTTTATAACTTCCTGCTCGCTTTTGGCGGCGTGGGCCGCACGCTGCTCAACTGTCCGCCATGCTTTTCGGAATACGCGTTTTTCGCATCGCTCGCGCAAACCGAGGTGCTCGATGTGTGGCGTGATACGGAAACGTTCGAGCTCGACCAGGCGGCGGTGCTTGAGGCGGCGCCGAAATGCGATATCGCAATCGTGACCTCGCCGAACAATCCAACGGGCGATTTGGCTCCGGTTGAATTCGTGCGTGAAGTGTGCGCCGCGTGCCCTGGCCTCGTTATGGTCGACGAGGCCTATGGCGAATTCGCCGATGCCGCTTCCTCGTGCGAGCAACTGCTTTCGGAATGCGATAACCTCGTGGTGCTGCATACGCTTTCGAAGGCGTTCGGCATGGCGGGCACGCGCGTTGGATATGTGATTGCCGCGCCCGACGTAATCGATGCTTTCGCCGCGATTCGCCAAATTTATTCGGTGAACGTGCTTTCGCAGGCTGCGGCTTTGGCCGCGGTTCGCGCGCGCGACCAGTTCGCGCCCGTGGTGGGTACCATTCGCAGCGAGCGCGCACGCGTGATCGAGGGCCTGCGCGGCATTGCCGCCTGCGGGCTTCCGCTCGAAGTTTGGGAAAGCGAGGCCAACTTCGTGCTCGTGCGCATGCCGAACGCCACGCGCGTGCGTGAGCGCATGCGCGACGAGAAATCGATTCTCGTGCGCGATTTCAGCTATGCGCCCGGCTTGGCCAATTGCCTGCGCATTACGGTTGGCACGCCTGAAGAAAACGACGAAGTGTTGGCGGCGTTGGCCGCATTGCTGAAAGATGAAATTGATTCGTGCCACGAATAGGCATGCCGGCTTGCGCAGTGCATGTCTTCGCGCATTGAGAGTCCCGTCGGCGGGCGCCGAGAAAGCGCTGGCCGCAGCGGTGTTTTGCTCGCATGAATCGTTTGGCTGGTATAGAGTGCTCTCTAACCGCTTCGAAAGGAGTTGCCCATGGCTCGAATTGCTGAGGTTTCGCGCAAAACGGGCGAAACCGATATCGTGGTAAAGCTCGACCTTGACGGCTCGGGCACTTGCGATATTTCTACGGGCGTGCCGTTTTTCGATCATATGCTCAATGCCTTCGGGCGCCACGGTTTGTTCGATTTGACGGTGCACGCGCAAGGCGATGTCGAAGTCGATGCCCATCATACGGTTGAGGATGTGGGCATTGTGCTGGGCGAGGCGTTCGCCCAGGCTCTTGACGATAAGACGGGCATCGCGCGTTTCGCCGACGTTGCCATTCCCATGGACGAAACGCTCGTCATGGCGGCGGTCGATATTTCGGGTCGTGGCCAGGCATATTGCGATCTGCCCATCTCTTCGCCGCGCGTAGGCGATTTCGATACCGAACTCGCGGTGGAATTCTTCTATGCATTCGCACGCGATGCGAAAGTCACGCTGCACGTGCGCGAACTCGCGGGCGCCAATGCCCATCACATCATTGAGGCTGCGTTCAAGGCATGCGGCCGCGCTATGCGCCGAGCGTGCGAATTCGACGGCCGCGTTCAAGGCGTGCCGTCAACGAAGGGTTCGCTGTAATGGCGCCGAGCATTGTGGTGGTCGACTACCACAAGGGCAATTTATCGAGCGTGGTGCGTGGGCTTTCCCGCGCGGGCGCTCGCGCGCAGGCGAGCGATTCGCCAGATGAAATTCGCGCGGCCGATGCCGTGGTGCTGCCGGGCGTGGGCTCGTTCTACGACGCCATCGCGTTCATGCAGGAATCGGGCGAAGCTCAAGCGGTGCTTGACGCCATTGGCGAGGGAACGCCGTTTTTGGGCATTTGCCTGGGGCTGCAGCTGCTTTTCGAGCGCGGCGATGAGGGCGTGCCCGAAGATGCGCCTTCGGCTTTGGCGGAAGATGGCATGGGGTCGAACCTTGCTCCCGCCGAGGTTTTCGAGGCGAGCTCCAAGCGCTGGGCGCGCGGTTTGGGCGTGCTTTCCGGCTCGTGTTCGCGTTTGGGATCGACGCGCCTCAAGGTGCCCCATGTGGGTTGGGACCAGGTGCATCTGACCGACAACGGTCGCGCATGCGAACTTTTGCGCGGCTTTCCCGAAGGCGCGAACATGTACTTCACGCATTCCTACGCGGTTGACGCCGATGCATGCGCTGCGGACATTGCGGCGCATACGCACTACACGCGCAGTTTCCCGTGCGTGGTGGCGCGTGGCAATGTGTTCGGCTGCCAATTCCATCCGGAAAAATCGTCGTCTCGCGGACTCGACATCCTGAAGAATTTCGTCGCCATAGCGGCTGCCGCAAGTGAGCAGAAAGGAGGCCGTGCATGATCGTGTTCCCCGCCATCGATTTGGTTGCCGGCAAAGTTGTGCGGCTCGAGCGCGGCGACCGTTCGCGCATGAAGGTCTATTCCGGAAATCCGGCCGAGGTTGCTCGCGATTTTGTCGAACAAGGTGCTACGTGGCTCCATGTGGTTGATCTTTCGGCAGCTTTTGAGGAAGACGAGGCCGCCCGCGAAGCGAATTCGAAAGCGATCGCCGCCTTATGCCAGGTCGAGGGAATTTCGATCGACGTGGGAGGCGGAGTGCGCTCGCTCGAGAGAATCGACGAGCTGGCGCGTTTGGGCGCCAAGCGCATCGCCATGGGCACCGTGCTTGTGCGCGATGAGTCGTTCGCCCAGGCAGCGGCGGCCCAGTTCGGGGAGCTGCTTGTGGCCGATGTGGCCGCAAAGGCCGGTCAGGTGAAGGTGAATGGATGGCGCGAAGGCGTGGGCGCTTCTGCCGATGAAGTGGTTGGGCGTTTGTCGAGCCAGGGGTTCAAGCACCTCGTCTTCACCGATATCGCGCGCGATGGCATGCAGACGGGCATCGATGTCGAGGCGTACCGCCACATTGCCCAGGTCGCCGGCTTTCCCGTGGTCGCATCGGGTGGCATTTCTTCTACCGCCGATATCGTTGCGCTCGCGGAGGCGGGCGATGACATCATTGAGGGCTGCATTACCGGTCGCGCGCTTTATGAGGGCGCCTTCACGCTGAGCGAAGCGCTCGCGGCCGTGAAAGGCGGTGCGCCATGCTGACGAAGCGCGTGATTCCCTGCCTCGACGTGAAGGACGGCCGCGTGGTGAAGGGCGTGAACTTCGTATCGCTGCGTGATGCGGGCGACCCAGTGGAGCTGGCCGCAGCGTATGACCGCGAAGGCGCCGACGAGGTTGTGTTCCTCGATATCACAGCTACAAGCGATGGCCGTGCGACCACGATCGATATGGCAAGCCACGCTTCGGAGGAACTTTCAATTCCCTACGCGGTGGGTGGTGGCTTCCGCGATCTTGCCGGCATGCGCGCTATGGTTGCAGCGGGTGCCGACAAGGTGTCGCTCAATTCGGCGGCCGTGCGCGACCCGTCGCTCATTACTGCGGCGGCTTCGGCGTTTGGCAGTCAAGCTGTGGTGTGCGCCATCGATGCGAAACGCGTGGGCAAGCCCGGCGCTCCTGGCGCTGACAAGTGGGAAGTGTTTACGGCCGGCGGCCGAAATGCCACGGGGCTTGACGCGGTTGAATGGGCGGCGCAGGCCGCTCGACGTGGAGCGGGCGAGATTCTGCTCACGAGCATGGACCGCGACGGCACCAAGGCTGGCTTCGATGTTGCGCTCACGCGTGCGGTTGCCCGCGCGGTAAGCATTCCCGTTATCGCGAGCGGAGGCGTTGGCGAGCTCGAGCATTTCGCGGAAGGCGTCATCGAGGGTGAGGCCGATGCGGTGCTCGCCGCAAGCGTGTTCCATTTCGGGCAGTTCAGCATTCGACAGGTGAAGGAATACATGGCAAGCCAGGGCATTCCCGTGAGGCTCGACTTTTAGAAGCGCCATTTCGCCGCGCACCAAGGCTCTATGTCTGGCGTAGTCACGGAGCGTTCGGAGTTGTTCGCGGCTCTCTCGCCGACGGTGCCGCATGCGCTCCCAAGAGCGGGAGCGCGGGTGGCGGCGATGGCATTCCGATGCGCGTCAATCTGGAGTTGCGCTTTCGGCTGCGCGGCGCTTGATAGAGACGGATCTCGCTGTCTCTTGCATGGCAGGAAAGGTTTTGAAATGCAATTGAAGTTCGATGATCGTGGGCTCATCCCCGCCGTCGTGCAGCAATACGACACGGGCGAAGTGCTCATGGTGGCATGGATGAATGCCGAATCGCTGCGTTTGACGCAAGAGACGAAAACAACGTGGTTTTGGAGCCGCAGCCGCCAAGAGCTCTGGAATAAAGGAGCTACGAGCGGAAATATGCAGCGCGTGATTTCCGTCGACGCCGATTGCGACGCCGACACGTTGCTTGTAAGGGTCGATTCATTAGGCCCCGCGTGCCACACGGGTGCGCGCAGCTGCTTTTTCAATCGAATCTACGATGCGCCGGAAGGTGCGACAAAGGAGGATTAGCCATGGGAGTTCGTACCGCAAACGTACAACCGGGCAACATCGGAGAGACCATCGAGGGCCTTGCCAAAATCATCCACGCCCGTCGCGATGCCAGCCCCGATGAGAGCTATACGGCACGCCTGCTTACCGACGTCGAAGACGAGCTGCTGAAAAAGATCGCCGAAGAGGCGAGCGAGGTCATCATGGCCTGCAAAGACAACGACCATGACCATATTCGCTATGAGGCGGGCGATCTGGTGTATCACCTGCTCGTAACGCTTGAGCGCTATGGCGTGGGCATCGATGAGCTTGCGGGGGAGCTTAACGCGCGCATGAAGTAGGCTGGGCGGCGCGAAGGCGCACCTAAAGGTTCCAGCTTTCCCATGAGCCGTCGGCTCGGGGTACGTCGAAGGTTCGATACCCTGCAGCGAAAGCATGCTTTTGGGCCTCGAGGACGTCGAAGCATATATCGCTTGCGACATGCGCATCGGAGCCAATTGTGATGGGCACGCCAGCTTTGGAGAAACGTTCGAGCAGGCCTGTGGCAGGGTAGTAGTCCGGCAGGCCTTTGCGCAGCGACGCGGTAGATAGCTCGACGCGGCGATTTGTGTCGTGCGCGCATGCGGCCATTTCATCCCAAAGGCTTTCGATGTTCGCGGGTGCCGCCCATCCATCTTGCGAAAAGCGCATAGGCAGGTCGGGGTGGGCCATCGAGTCGAAGGCGAGGGGGCTTTCGCACGCGGCGCACCACGCATCGACGTACGCACGCCATACGCCGCTTGCGCCGAGTTCTTCCCAAATGTGCATGTCTTCCGAATAATCGATCCAGCCTGCGGCGAGGCCGACCGCATCGGCGGGGTCGATGCGGTCGCAGCCGTGTTCGCCCGCGGCGATCGAAACGTCTCCCGCGGCTCCAATCCAATGCACGCTGCCAAGCTTGACCTGGGCGTTTTGTGCCCACTTTGCAACGTTGCGCTCGCATCCCGGATACCAGTCGCATTCGAATCCAAAAATGAAATCCATGTCGGGCGCGATTTCTGCTGCAAGCTCGCGCGCAGCATCGAATGCTGCTTGATGGGCGGGCAAATCGCGCGCCGGCACTTGGCACTCGCATCGCGGGTCCATGCTGGCCGGCAGCGTGAGGTGGTCGGTGGAAACGAGCACGCGGCATCCCTGCGCTGCGGCCGCACGCACATTTTCCTCGAATGACGACTCGCCGTCAGAGAAATTCGTATGGGTATGGCAGTCAATAATGGATGCGTGCACGTTTTTCCTCCACATCTAAGAATTTCTTCTTGCCAACCGAAAGAGAATGTTGCTATTATATTCGAGCTGTTTCAAGCGGAGGCAAAAACCTCCCACCTGCTTCGGCGCAAGCTGATGGGTCTCAAGAATATACTTCTTCATGAACTTCTTGAACCCTGTGCGTGCGCGCAGGGTTTTTTGTTACAGTGCAAACCCGCAACCCGCGGGAGATGTAGGAGGTGAGCGCAATAGCAGCTCAAGAGCCCAGGCTCAATGAAGAAATCCGCACTCGTGAGTGCCGTCTGATTGGCTACGACGGTTCTCAGATGGGTATCTTCAACACCCGCGAGGCCATGCGCATCGCAGAAGAGGCCGGTTTGGACCTTGTCGAAATCGCGCCGAACGCTGAACCGCCCGTGTGCCGCATTATGGACTACGGAAAGTTCAAGTACGACCAGGCGATCAAGGCCAAGCAGGCTCGCAAGAAGCAGACCAAGGTCGAGATCAAGGAAATGAAGTTCCGTCCCAAGATCGACGTGGGTGACTACACCACGAAGAAGAAGCATGTGCTTCGTTTCTTGGCAGGCGGCGCTAAGGTCAAGATCACGATTATGTTCCGTGGCCGCGAGATGGCTCACCCCGAGCAGGGCCTCTCGATTCTCGAACGTTTGGCAGACGACTTGAAAGACGTTGCCGTTATCGAGAATGCCCCCAAAATGGAGGGCCGCAACATGCATATGCTCATCGCTCCGCTTCCGGCAGCGGTGAAAAAAGCAGCCGATAAAGACGCCAAAAACAACGGCGAATCCAACGAGTAAGCAGAAAGGACTTCGATTATGCCTAAGATGAAGACCCATAAGGGCACCGCAAAGCGCTTCCGCGTTACCGGTACCGGCAAGATCGTCCGCGCTAAGGCTTTCAAGAGCCACATCAAGAGCAAGAAGAGCCCCAAGCGTATCCGCAATTTCCGCAAAGAGACTGTTGTCGCTGAGTCCGACAAGCGTGTTGTCGCTCGCAACCTCGGCCTCCGCTAATTGATTTAGGAAGTGATTATCAATGCCACGTGTTAAGCGTTCTGTTTCCGCTAAGAAGAAGCGTCGCGTTGTCCTCGCTCGTGCGAAGGGCTACTACGGAGCTAAGTCTCGCCATTATAAGAAGGCGAAGGAGCAGGTCCGTCACTCGCTGCAGTACCAGTACCGCGATCGTCGCAACAAGAAGCGCGAGGTTCGTCGTCTCTGGATTACCCGCATCAACGCTGCTGCTCGTATCAACGGTGTGTCCTACTCCGTGTTCATGAATGGCCTCCACAAGGCTGGCGTCGAGCTCGACCGCAAGGTGCTCTCCGATATGGCCATCAACGACCCCGAGGCTTTTGCCGCGCTGGTCGAGGTCTCCAAGGCTGCTCTGAAATAATTCGTTCTTGCTGAACGCCAAAAGCCCCCGCAGCGCGGGGGCTTTTTTGCGCTTGGAGAGATTGACGCTGCGTCTGTCAGGGGCGCTCTTCGGCCTTGGGTGCAGCTTCCATTTCGCATCGACGCTTGCTGTATGCGGCCATTGCCGCCGCGCTTCCCGCGAAAGCGAGTCCCGCCGCCCCCGTGATAAGGCCTGTTGCGAAATCGAGCGTTTTCGGCAGGGGCTTCATTCGCTTGTTTTTTAGAATCGCGATTTCGATTTCGGGCGTATCGCGAATCTCGACCCGCAGTTCTTGGTCTTCGGTTTTATACCCTTCAGGGGCGCATGCTTCAGTGAGGACATACGTTTCTCCAACGCGCAGGTGGCTAAATTCCACTGGCGTTTCCCCTTGGGCAGCCCATCCGTCGGCTTCAAGTCCTTCATTGCAGGGTTCAATGGGGTTGCCTTGGGAGTCTTCAAGACGGAATTTTCCGCCCTCAATTCTCGCTTGCGAAGCTGCCTGCTCGGCGCTGCCGTCATCGGCATGCGCTTTGCTGGCTTGTTCGTAGCGCTCAGCATCGACCTTGAAAAATGCCAAGCGTGTGAAATCATTCTCGACGGTCTCTTCCCACAGGGCGTCGCCTTCGTTTTCGCCTTCGCATCCCGCATCGCGCGCTTCGATCCAGGCGTTTTCGCTTTCATACCAGCGTCCGTTGCTTGCAAGGAAGCGTGTTTTGCTCCAATCGCTTGTCACGTAACCCAAATCGAAGCGGGGACGTGTTTCGCGGAGCGTATAGGCGCGTCCTTTTGGCAGGTGCGTAGCTGTGGCGAGGCCTTCTTCGTCGGTTACGAGCTTGTATTCATTGGGCGCATCGGTAGCTTTGTCGTCGGCGCTTGCTTCGCCAGATTCGTCGTCCGCCTTTTTCGCTGCGACCGCCAAAGCATCACTGGGCTGTTCGCTTTCTTTTATCTCATTCGCATCGCTTGCGGTCTCGCTGTTGCCTAAAGCGTCCTCATCCTGAATGCCTGCAGTCGAGGATGCCTCGGCCTTTCCTTGTTCTTCTTCTTGGCCTCCTTCGCTCTTCTGCGCACTTAAAACGAATTCGACCCCGGTAATGGGCTCACCTGTTTGCGCGTCGACCTTCGTAACCTCGATCCCTGTTGGCTCTTCCTCAATCGTGATGCTTGCGCATACGACTTCGCAGGTGTCGTTTTCCCATGTCAGCGTTATGTGGTGATGCTTCGTTTCGGTTCTATACCCTTCGGGCGAGAGGGTTTCGACTACGACGTATTCCGCGGTGCCTGGCCCGAGCGGCAGAGGTGCAATCGTCCACGCTCCCGACTCATCACTCGTTGCGCTCCCCGCGAAGTCGCCCCTGTGTAGCGCAAGCGTTCCGTCGGGGAATACGATGTCGGTTGCGGCTCGTGCCTCATAGGTGGCCCCCGAGACGTCCTCTCCGGTCAGAATATCGATCTTGTGTCCTTCGATGGCTCCGTATGCCTTTTCGTTGGGCAAGGTTATTTCAATGACGTCGTCTTCCTCCCAGCGGTGATTTTGCGAAACCTCGAAGTACAAGGGCTCTTTTCGCGTGAGGTAGGGAGCGATGGTTGAAACCTCCCGAATGGCATAGCTGCCCCAGGCGAGCCTTTCCGGGAATTGCATCACGCCCGACTCGGGAATCGTGAAGTTGGAAATGCGTTCAGTGCTTGGCGTATGCACCTCGAACGACACGGATTGGTATTCGCCGTTGGCGTCTTTTCTAAGCAGCTCGACGACGGTTCCTGGCGAAAGCACGGTTTTACCCGTCTCGGCATCGGTCTTCTTTACGCGTACGGGCGAGTAGATGCGATGGTCCTCAATCGTCATGAACACGATGTGCGCGTCGGCATGCACTTCAATATCGGTGATTGGATCGACGAGTCTGAGCGCCTCATCGGGGCAATACGTTTCAACAATGGTGTAGGTTCCATAGGGCAGGGCGCAACTCGGCGCCGATTGTTCGCCATGGGCTTCCGGCTCCCAGCTTTCAAGCAAATCCTTCGAAGTGAAGCGCCCGTCACTTTTCGTTGTGACGGTTCCCATGAGCGAGCCGAAAAGCGCCGATCCGCCGTTCGAGATGACGGCCTTTCCTTGCGCGTCAAGAATTGGCGCAACGTTGTAGCCCTTGCTCGCAAGGCTTCCATCGTCTTGCAGCCATATTTTGAATTCCGCTCCTTCGAGGGGCGATTTCAGTGATTCGTCGCCCTCTCCTTCATGCTCGAAGAATTTCGCGCCTTCGATGTCGCCTCGAAGCACGCGATCGTATGCGGTTAAGGCTACGGTCGCGCAGGGTTCGTCGCTCTCAGGCGCTAAATCGAAGGCTACCCACCCATCGGCATCCGCATGCGGAAGCGGCGCGACGGCGTAGCCCTTCGGCGCTGAAACCTCACGAATGCGAACAGCTCCTCGTGCGATTTCGGGAAATTCCGCAATCCACGCGCCGCCAGCTTCGGTTTCGCGCCACGCGCTTTCCGCGGTATAGGAGTTTCCCTGCGAATCGACGAGCTCGAAGAGCGCTCCCGAAAGTGTGGCATGTCCTTGGGCGCGATTGCGGGTTTCGACGTCTCGTTTCTCGATGGCGACGCGCACGGTTTTTGGCGTATCGTCAAGCGTTTGCGCGCCTGCTGCCTGGTCCACCTCCATATACCGCGGTTCATCCCAGGCGCAAAATCCCAAGGGGGCGTGGTCCTCTTGAATCCACACGCCCTGGCCTGGAGCAAGCTCGATTTCGGCGTAGCCTTGTGCATTCGTAGAAAATTCGGTGATCAGCCCGCTGCATACGCCGTTTTCGCAATGCTGGAACACGCTGAATTGCGCCCCCTCAAGCGAATAAAACGGCGCGCCTTCATCGCCCGTCGCGACCGAGATTTCCGCAGAGCGTTTTTGAAGCGCAAGCGTGATGAGGTTCGTGAGCGGCA
>CAKUEV010000019.1 GCA_934646845.1 uncultured Slackia sp. | reverse complement strand
GGAGGGCGGTTTGCTTCCACGGCCGACTTCCACGAGCGTTCCGACCATCGTACGCACCATGGAATGCAGAAACGCGTTGCCCACCACGCGAATGGTCACGACTTCGGTGCCGGCGATAACCTCGGGGTACGCCGAAAGCTCCATGACATTGCGATGCGTTGGCTTGCCTACCGCCGAGGCTGCCATGCAGAAGCTCTTGAAATCGTGCTCGCCGATAAGGTGCGAACAGGCCTCGTTCATCGCATCCACATCAAGCGTCACGCCGCCCAAATGCCACGCAATGGGCGCGATGAGCACCGGGCGAGCCGTGCTCGTGCAAATGTGGTAGTGATATTCGCGCCACAACGCGTCGAATCGAGCGGAAAAACCGAGCGGCCGCTCATCGATAGAAGAAATCGAAATTGCCTCATCAACCAGGGCATTAAGCGAACGCTGCAACCCGCGGAACGATCGGGATTGAAATTCGTCATCCGACACGTCAAAGCTTATGACCTGCCCGCGGGCATGCACGCCCGCATCAGTGCGCCCCGCGCAAACAACGGGAACATCGCGCTTGTAGAGCATCGAGAGAACAGACTCGAGTTCCCCCTGCACCGTTTTGATATGCGTTTCCGCCTGACGGGCATATCCCGCAAAACCCGATCCCTCATAGCCAAGCGTCAACGAAACCGTGTGGGAAAACCCAGCGGCAAGAGCGTCCTCCACACGCTTCGCGCGCATTTCGGCACGCGCAGCAGCATCGGGCGCGCCCGTGACAACAGGTTGAGTTTCATCAATATGATCGCATTGAGGCACAGTGGGCTCCTATCAAAATCCAACCGCAGAAGTATACCGAAAAAAGGCAGCACGCGGCATTCCGGCGACTCGAAGCCATTCACGAGCGCACCCGAGCGCCATGTACCGAGGCAAGACGAAAGAGCACGAATGAGAACAAGACGACACCATCCCATTAATCCTATTGCATTGATTGGTTTCTAGCTTTTATACTGACCGAAGCATATTCGCAAGGGGGAATCATGACCGAAAATAACGAGCCATCCAAATCACGCGCACGCACAACCGCGCCCGAAGGGTCTATCGATATCCACGAGTATATCGACGGCAAGAACTTCGTCCCGGAGCCCAACATCAAAACCGAAGTAGGCCAAAAAGGCGTCATTCGTGCGACGTGCATCTCGAAGCGCAAAGGAACGCGCAAAGAGCCTATCCCCGAGGGCGTTGAAGTCGTCGCGCATTTCGGAGTGAAAAACGACGCACACGCCTCGAGCGATTGGCATCGCCAAGTCTCGCTTCTTGCTTGGGAATCCATCGAACGCGCCCAAGCTATGGGGCTCGATGTGAAAGAAGGCGATTTCGCCGAAAACTTCTGCACCGAAGGCATCGACGTAATGCATATGCCCATGGGCACCCAGGTCAAAATCGGCGAAGACGTGATCATCGAGATCTCGCAGATCGGCAAGGTATGCCACACACGGTGCGCCATTTATTATCTCGCAGGCGATTGCATCTTCCCGCGCGAAGGCATTTTCGGCGTCGTGCTCCAAGGCGGAACGGTCAAACCGGGCGATACCCTCGAAGTGCTGAAAGTCGGCAACGGCACCTGCGAGTACTCCCCCGCCGACGCTATCGCCGAAGTCGAAGAAGCACGCCGCAACGGAACGCTCTAACCATCAACGTTCGGCGCTCGGCCCGGCCCAGCCCGCCCAGAACCACAGCGGGCTACCGTTCGCCTTCGGCTCACTATGCGCCCGCTTGGCTGTGTTCCATATTGAACGAGCGAAGCATGAACACAGACGGCCCATGGCGGGCCGGGCCGAGCCACGCGCCAAACGCGCTGTACCCCAATCGAAACATGAACGCAGCGTCAGCTCCTTTGCATTGCCTGAAGCCGCCGAGAGCGGCATGGCGAAGCAAGGGACCGTCCGAGTTCAAACTTTATCTTTGCCTAAAGCTAAACGAGGCCAGGCGAGCGCAAAGCGAGCGGTAGCGAGCCGTGGTCCTTGCTCCGCCATGCCGCTCTCGGCGGCTTCAGGACGAAAAAGAGGAAGGCGATGCCTTCCTCTTTTTCGTATGCCCTATGCGGCGCTCGATCCCCATACCTTGCGCCCGAACAAATCGAGCAACTCGGAATAGATGATGTTCTTCGTCAAGTCGACCTTGATAGGCAGCTCGGCGCGGAACTTGCGCCCATCCGCTTGGCGAATGAACAACACCACTGCATCGTCGCCCGGATGACTGCGCAAAATCTGCTGCAGTTGCTGGGAGCGCAACGCGTTCATCTCGCTCGCCCAAAGGCGAATCTCGAGCTGGCTCGGCCCTATTTGCGACGCGTCGAATGCCAGACGCTCCACCTCGAAGGCCATGATCTGGTCGCCGCGATCGGAGTGCTCGAACTTGCCGCGCACTTTCACGATAGCGTCCTGCTCAAGAGCATCGGCGAAGTCATCGTACTTGAAGCACACGCCTTCGCAATGGCCCGACGTATCTTCCAGCACGAAGTTCGCCATCTTCTTGCCCTTTTTGGTGAGCTTGACCTGCACGCTCGTAATAAGGCCCGCGAACGTCGCCGAAGGAATGTCGCCATTATGCTCGGCCAAATCGCCCAGGCGGAACTTCGTGATGCGACGCAAAGCCGCCTCGTATTGCCGCAATGGGTGATCCGAGACATAGATCTTCAGAATCTCTTTCTCATACGACAAAAGCGTGCGCTTATCCCACTCGACGCCATCGGGCGCAGGAATATCTTCGGCAAAGCCTGAATCGTCATCGGCCGCAAACATGTCGAACATGCTCACCTGTCCCGCATCGCGGTCTTTCTGGCGCTTCGACGCGCTTTCCAGAAGCGGCGTTTGCTCGATGAAATACATGAGCTGCTTGCGCGTGTATCCCGTCGAATCGAACGCGCCCGACTTGATGAGCGCTTCGAGCGTTTTACGGTTGTAGCACTTCGTGTCGAGTCGGTTCACGAAGTCGTGCAAACTCGTGAACGGACCGTTCGCTTCACGCTCGGCGATAATCGCTTCGGCGACCGCACCGCCAACGCCGCGCACGCCGGCCAAACCAAAGCGAATGCCTTCGTCAAGCGGCGTGAATTCCAGGTTCGAAGAGTTCACGTCAGGAGGCAAAACGGGAATGCCCGAATGCGTACAGCTCGCGATGTATTTAATGAGCTTGTCGGCGTTGCCCATGTAGCTCGACAACACTGCAGCCATGTATTCGTTCGGGTAGTGCGCCTTCAGATACGCCGTGCGCATAACGAGAATCGCATATGCGGCAGAGTGCGATTTGTTGAACGCGTACTTCGCGAACTTCTCGGCGTCAGACCAAATTTGGTTGGCAATCTCGAGCGAATAACCGTTTTCGACAGCGCCGTTGCACCAGTCGTCCTTCAGCTTCATCATGACGTCGAGCTTTTTCTTGCCCATAGCCTTACGCAGCTTGTCAGCCTTGCCTGCCGAAAAGCCGCTCATGACCATAGACACCTGCATGATCTGCTCTTGGTAGACCATGGTGCCGTAGGTTTCTTCCAAAACCGGGCGCAGGCGCTCGTCGTAATAATGTACGGCGGTTTTGCCGCTCGCAACCTTGATGTAGTCGTCGACCATGCCAGACTCGAGCGGGCCCGGGCGGTTCAACGCAATTGATGCGACGATGTCCGAGAATCGGTGCGGTGGGAGCCTGCCAAACAAGCTCACGTACAACGCGCCTTCAACCTGGAACAAGCCGTCCATGTTGCCCGAGCGCATAAGTTCAAAAGCCTTCGGGTCTTCGGTGGGAATCTGCTCGGGAATAAGCCCGATGCCATAACGCTCTTTCACGTTGCGGCACGCGCGCGAAAGCACGCCCAACGTACGCAGGCCCAAGAAGTCCATCTTAAGCAAACCCAGATCAGGCGTGTAGTGGCCGTCATATTGCGTAATAATGCCGCCACCTTTGGTGTCGCGCTTCATGGGAACGTGGTCAGCCATGGGGTCGCGGCAAATGATAGTCGCGCACGCATGCACGCCCTCGCCGCGCACGTTGCCCTCAATCGAGCGTGCGGCGTCGACGACTTCTTTAGTCTCGGGCTCTTCGTCGTAGGCCTTCTTGAAATCGGGATTCGCCTCGAGCGCCTTGTCGATGGTGATGCCCAATTCGTCGCCGACCATTTTGCACAAGCGGTCGCCCACGCTATAAGGCTGGCCAAGCACGCGGGCCGCGTCGCGAATGGCGTTCTTCGCCTGCAGCTTGCCGAACGTGATAACGCCCGACACGTGGTCTTCGCCATAGAATTCCTTGATATGCTCAATGACTTCCTGGCGTCGCTCGTCCTCGAAGTCGACGTCGATATCGGGCATCTCAACGCGTTCGGGCGACAGGAAGCGCTCGAACAGCAAGCCGTTCGGCAAGGGATCGAGGTCGGTAATGCCCATGGCATACGTGCAAATAGCGCCTGCAGCCGAGCCACGGCCCGGGCCTACGGCAATGCCGTTCTCTCGCGCCCAGCGGATGTATTCCTGAACAATGAGGAAGTATGCCGGGAACCCCTGTTGAATAATGACGCCCGCCTCATACATATAGCGATCCCACGCGTCTTTCGGAATGGGTTCGCCATAGCGGCGTTTCAGGCCATCTTCGCATTCCTTGCGGAACAGCGTTTCTTCGGTGTATCCCGGAGGCAAGGGGAAGCGCGGCAGAATAGAATCGCGCTCAAGCACAACATTGCATTTCTCAGCAACTTCCACCGTGGTGTCGCACGCCTCGGGGAAATCGCGCAACGCTTCTCGCATTTCCTCTTCAGTTTTCATATAGAACTGGTCGTTCGCGAAGCGCATGCGGTTCTCGTCATCCATGAGCGAGCCCGTGCCAATGCACAGCATAAGATCTTGCGCGCGAGCGTCTTCGCGGCGAAGGTAATGGAAGTCGTTCGTCGCAATGGTCTTCAAGCCGAGCTTATTCGCGATGTCGGTCAAATGCCCATTCATCTCACGCTGACTCATACCGCCGTTGGTGGTAATGCCCTGGTCTTGCAGCTCGATATAGAAATCACCCGGCTCGTACAGCGAAGCAAGCTTGCGAGCCCACTGCTCGGCGCCTTCGAAATCGCGCGCGTCGATGCAGCGCGGAATAATGCCCGCGATGCACGCGCTTGATGCGATGCAGCCCTCGGCATATTTCTTCAGCATGTCGAACGTGGTGCGCGGCTTGTAGTAAAAGTTGTCGCAATGCGATTCGCTCACGAGGTGCAGCAAGTTGTGATAACCCACGTTGTTTTTCGCGAGCAGCACCATGTGATACAGGCGCGATTTCACCTTCGAACCGATTTCGGGGTCTTCCGTAAAGTAGATCTCGCACCCGTAGATGGGCTTAACCTTCTTGCCGGTTTCTTTTTCCACCGCCTCGCACGCATCGCACAGCTCGGGCACGCCACACATGACGCCATGGTCGGTAATGGCCACGGCGGGCATGTCAAGATCTGCCGCGCGGCGCACCATGTCTTTGATTTTGGTGGCGCCGTCGAGCATGGAATATTCGGTATGGTTATGCAAATGGACGAAAGCCATGCAGCCCTACCCCTTCCGTATATTTACGAACAAATGGTCGTTTTCTATAACCTAGTTTTATCATAGCAATCCGGCGAGCGCAAGGGCCGCATGCCGCACAGAAAACCTGTTAAATGCTCGTAGCATTTAACAGGTTCCGAGCAGCTTCTGAAACCACGAGATCGCAGTCGAAAACCGCGCTCTTGCCCCGAAACGGCACCCACGCTCATAAGCCTTATGTCGCTCATGAATTGCACTCTAGCTTAGAAGCACCATATTGCCCCGAATCCACACATCGATTCGGGGCATTCACGTTGTATGCCGAAGCAGCGCTCACCCAGAGCTCTACGCTTTCGGCTTGCGTCGACCAGCCTTGCCTGTGATGCGTTCCACATCGATGCACCACACATCGGTGATGTCGAATTCGCGCTCAATCGCGCCGCCGATCTCGTGTTTTTCAGAAGGCATGTATTTCATGCACAACGCTACGAGCATTTTACGTACCGCGAGCGAGCTCTCGACATGACGAATGCGGCCCGCAACCATCGCGCTGGCAAAGCGTGTGGTGAAGAAGGTCTCTTCGTAGCACGGCTCCACCTCACACGCCACGCTGCCCCACACGCGAGCATCGCGACGCCAGTTGGCCATCTTATGCCCATCATTCTTCGTCGTGTGGATATAGATACGACATACGGGCGCCTCGCCTTCGCCAGCACTTTCAACAGAGCCCCAACCGCGTTCAATCACATACGACAACGGCACGCAATACGGCATGCCATCGTCGTCAACGGTCGCCACGGTAATAAATTCCCCCTCGTCAAGAATCTCAAGCGCGTCTTCAACGCATACCTCGCGATCGGCATATTGCATGGGATAGTTTTTCATAAGGAAGCCCCTCTCAATCATGGCGAGCACGAGCAATCGAGCACAAGAGGGTTTGCGGCGGAGCATGCGTCGCCCGCTGCCCGCATCGCTCAAGCCAACACGCCCGCGAAAGCGAGACGCATGAAAGCCTCGAGACAAAGCCCACGCGCACATAGGATGCACGCGAGCTTCGAAGCACAGCGAATGCCAGCAATCTCTCTGCTCGATTACTTGCGCATATTGTACCTACCAATGGTGATGGCACCTTGCAGAGCCGCTCCATTTTTGATACAGTGCGCCACAAATCGAAGAACATCCCGCCGCCGGGTGGGAAACCGAGCACTCGGATCAATCGCGACGTTAGGCCTTTGAAGCCGCGATTGGCCCGAGTGCTTTTGTTTTTCAAGGAAACAGCAGCCTAGGAAAGCCGCATCGAATTCCATAGCGTGAAACGAACACAGGAAGGACCCGCCATGCAGAAATTCATCGCCGAACCGTCTTTTTGGGAAATTCTGCCAGAAGCTTCGATTGGAATCATGGTCGTGCGCGCCATGAAAACCGCCGACGAAGTATCCAGCGAAAACAAGGCGGCCATTGCGAGCATCCTCAACGAGGCAAATGCAGCGGCGAACCAGCACCTTACGAGCAGCACCATCTCCGAAAACGAGGTCGTGGCCGTATGGCGTCAAGCATACCAGCTCTTCAAAACCAAGAAGGGAGCACGCTGCTCCATCGAGAACCTGCTCAAGCGCGTGCTCAAAGGCAACCCCGTTGGCTCAATCACGCCATCGGTCGACATCTACAATGCCATTTCGCTGAAGTACGCCCTGCCCGTTGGCGGAGAGAACATCGACGCATTCGTAGGCGACTTTCACCTGGGAATCGACGAAGAAGGAGGCAAGCCGTTCCTTCCTATTGGAGAAGAGGAAAACGCCCCCACCCTTCCCGGCGAACTGTGTTACTACGACGAAGAAGGCGCTGTATGCCGTTGCTTCAATTGGCGCGACGGCCAACGCACCGAGCTCACCGACGACTCCCGTAACGCAATTCTCGTTATTGAATGCGTCGATGGCGCGCGCCTGTCCGAATTGCATGCTGCGCTCGACGAGTTCGCCGATTTGATGCACCGTTTCCTGGGCGCGGAAGTGGCGGCGAAGGGAATCGTCACGAAAGACAGCCCCGAAATGACGATCGTCGAGTAACCGCAAAAGCAAAACGGCCGTGCACCCAAGACGAATGTCCGGAAACACGGCCGCGCTCCCCTTCCGAAAAGAAAGAAGCCGCCCAGGGGAAAGGGCGGCTTCAGTCGTCCCGTGGCGGGGACGTATGGCGACTCGCCGCGCGTGGTTGAGCTGCCGCGGGCGATTAGGATATACCGTAGGTTAGGCGCCGACCATAACCTGGATAACGAGCAGGGCGCCACCGAACACGAACAGGAATCCAACCATCGGGAGAACGAACTTCACCCAGTGGGAATACTTCATGTCGAGCATGGTCAGGGTTGCCATGACCAGACCCGTAGGTGCGAGGTAGAGCATTGCGTACTGGCCCCAGTTGTAAGCGGAAACAACGATGGAGCGGTCGATGCCAACGGTGTCGGCGAGCGGCGCCAGAATCGGCATTGCGAGCACGGCCAGGCCCGAAGAAGAAGGCACGATAAAGCCGAGCAGGAAGAACATGACCATCATCATGAGGATGAACAGCGGGCCAGACATACCGGCGACTGCGTTGGAAGCCCAGTACAGAAGCGTGTCAGAAATCAGGCCGTTCTCCATGATCATGTTAACGCCGCGGGCGAGACCGATGATGAGCGAAACGCCGACCAGGCTCGAAGCGCCGCTTACGAATGCGTCGGTGACGGTCTTCTCATCGAGGCCGCACAGGAACATGCAGACAATGGCGACAGCGAGGAACGAAGCGGCCATCTGCGGGAACCACCAGCCCTGGGTCACAACGCCCCAGACCATGATGACGAACGCCATGATGAAGAGCACCAGGATGACCTTGCGCTTCCAGTCGAACGCAGGAATGTTGTCGGAATTGGGGTCATGCGTAGCGTAGAGCTTGGCGAATTTCTCGCGATCTTCGTAGGTGTAGCTGAACTCGGGGTTCGCCTTAACCTTCTTGCAGTACCAATACAGGTAAGAGATAACGACGATGCCGCCAACGACGCAGCCGATAACGCGCCACATGATGCCTTCGGTCCAGATAACGCCGGCAGCATTCGAAGCGATAACGACCGAGAACGGGTTGATCGTCGAGAACGTGGTGCCCATGGAGCCTGCGAGGAAGATAGCGCCAACGCAGACGATGGAGTCATAGCCCAGTGCCAAGAAGATAGGCACCAGAATCGGGTAGAACGCAACAGCCTCTTCTTCGAGACCGCAGGTGGTGCCGCCCAAAACCATGAGCGCGGCCACGAGGAATACGAGCGCGAACTCGCGACCCTTCGTCTTCTTCGTGAGCGCGACCAAGCCGCTCTCGAATGCGCCGGATGCGTTCACAACGCCGATCAAGCCACCAAGAACCAAGATGAAGACCATGATGTCAACGCCGTTGATAGTGCCATTGACCATCGAAGTGAAGACGTCGGCAACACCCATAGGCTGAGACTCGAGCTCGGTGTAGGTGCCGGGAACAGAAATTGCCTTGGTAATAGCGCCGTTCAGGAACTGATTGACGTCGATCTTCATGTCGGCGAGTTCAGGGTCGGCATGGAATGCCTCGGCCGTACCTTCAATAGTACGGACATTGCCATCGGGCTCAGTGATCTGGAACACGCCCGAATCAGCGACGTAGGCGACCTTGGAATAGGCGCCCGCGGGAATAAACCACGTTGCGATAACTGCGAGAATGGTGATTACGAACAGGATTGTAAATGCCGTGGGGAAGCTGAGCTTATGCTTCTTCTTCGGCTTTCCGTCAGCCGCGCCGTTTCCCACCGGCGTGGCCACTGCCTCTTCTGCCATATTTCCTCCTTGTGACGTGGGGCTTGCACCCGTATGGCGCCCAACGCCCCTCTCTCTGGCGCGAGTGTATCGGGAAAAGTAACGATTTGGCTACGTATAACCCTGGTGCATAAGGGGTATATCTTGGGTGTAGCATGCCGTTTACCCAGGTCAGCAAATACACCTCGCATAATCCTCGACTCACACCCGGCCAGAGAGGTCTACAATGGTTGTAGGGGAAACTAGTACTGTGAAAAGGGGGCAACCATGGGTTTGGTCGCTCTGTTTTATTACACGCTTATCATTTTGCTGGTGAGCATCATGACGTCGGCAATGTGTTTGTCGACGTTTTTGGTCACGCATCGCAAGTCTCTCGGCTTCGCTTGCATTGGCTTTCTGTTCTACTTCTTTGACGTCGCGCTCGTCTTCTTGGACGACTTCATGGTAAGCTCCACGGCTACCATGCCTGAATCGGTGTATTTCATTGGATCGCAAGTCGCATCCATCGTTACGGGCTGCGGGCTGTTCACGGCTTTCTGGCTCATGGTGTGCGACGCACTTGACGAGCAGCGCCGCGCGCTGCAAATCGTGCCGGCCGTCATGTTCGTCGTCGCGAGCTTGCTCGTGTACGCATTTATGCCAGCAGGCAACACGCACCTCTTCGTGTTCTACGGCATGCGCACGCTCTATCTGCTTTGGATAATGGTCTACATCGCGGTTCGGTATATGGGGCGAAGCGATGCCCTGCGCGAACGCATGTGGCGCCATCGCATAGCATATGTTGGCGTACTCGTGCTCGGAGCTGCCATACTTATCGAAAACGTCCTCTTCCTGTTCTACATCGATCCCGTGTTGGTCGAATCGGGCGCGGTGCCGTTTTTCCCTGAACGCAATTTCGCGGAAAACGCCCTCATGTTGTGGATGGCGGCGTTTATTGGAACCTCGTGCTACAAGCTGCTTTCGATTCATTTTGAGAAGCCCCCTGCCGAAGCTGAAGGCCGCGTTGGAGCATTCATCAATGCCGGCCTTGCTGGCTATGCGCAGCACTATGGCCTTTCCGCACGTGAAACCGAGGTACTTCGCATGGTGCTCGAAGGCAAAGACAACCAAAACATCGCAGGAGAACTCAGCCTCGCCGCATCGACCGTGAAGGTGCACGTGCATAACATCCTGAAGAAAACGGCCCAGGCGAACCGCCAGGAGCTCATGCGCGACTTCCGCAAAATGTCATAACCCGTTTGCACTCGCCTTCCCGTCCTCACGATCCCAATGTGCCGCAAGGCAACGCTCAAGCATCGCGTACGCCCCATGCTTTCAGAAACCTGCTAAACGCTACGAGCATTTAGCAGGTTTCTGAAAGCAAAAAAGCCGAGCTCGTCATGTCACGAGCCCGGCTTTTTATTTGATCGGCGAGGAGCCGCCGCTAACGATCGTCCCTGCGATGAGTCATTCGGAAAACGACAACGCCGATAACCGAAAGCGCCGCAACGGCAATCGCTGCCATCGCGATAATGAGGCCCTTCATGCTGTCGTTGGTTTGAGACAGCCTGTTGTCCTGCTGTACCTGGTTGTCGGCTGCAGCCTGTTCACCCTGCGCAGAACCCGATTCGGCCTTCACTGTGGCCGCATCAGCTTCGCTACCCAACGCCTTTGCAAGGCTCAAGGAATCGCCCTCGGCCTTTTTCTCGTCATCTGTGGCATCGGCTTTGTTCTGCGCGCCATTATCAGGCTGAATATCGCTTCCGCCCTCTTCTTTCCCAGACGCCCCACCCTGGGTTGCGCCGCCAAGGGCGCCATTGGACTCCTCAGGGCCTTGAGAAGCACCAGAATCATTCGAAGGAGCCCGGTTCGAACCAAAAGCGTTATTTCCGGCACCATTCAACGTGCCGCCCAAAATCGAGAACGGCGGAACGAGGGGCGCCATATTCACGACAGGAGCGCCCGTCGAAGCAGAACCGCCCGAAGAGGAAGCGGAGCCAGACGTTGCACCCGATCCCGATACCGCATCAGAATTCGAACCCGATGCTGCACCGGAACCGTTGCTTCCGCTAGAGACGTTCCCTACAGTGCTCCCGTTTCCAACCGACGAAGAGTCCGAGCCGCCCGAAGCTCCAACGCTCGACCCATTGCCGGCACCCGTCGAATTCAAGACGCCGCCCGAAGACGCTCCACCAGCGCCAGCGCCATTGGAATTCGCATTTCCGTTGCTCGACGATAGGCCCCCATTGTTCGCGCCGCTATTTCCGCCCGCAGCGGCATTATTGCCACCCGACGGCTCGCTGCTTGAAGAAGAGCCATTGCCAGCACCCGATGCGGAAGAATCATTGCCATTCGACGCAGAATCACCGTTCGACACCGAACCGCCACTAGCGACTCCACCATTGCCCGGCTTGCTCGGTTGGGTTGGCTCGCTCGGTTGGGTCGGCTCATCGGCTTTCACATGGGTATCGCCATGCTCGGCAATCATCGCAAGGCATTGAGCCTTCTCGCGCTTGTAGCGATTTTGCCAACCCTGATGATATTGAGGCTGGCCCTTGTAGAACACGCCAACGTTTTCGACCACATAGTCGCACAGCGTGCTCACGAACTCAGCATCGGTCATATCGTTATTCAGGCCGCAACCATCCCAATATTTCCAGCTATTGTAGAAGCCGTTCCAGTCATAACCATCGGAATACCCTCCGACGAATTTATGCCATCCAGACGGGCCGAAAAGGTTGCACAAGCTCGCGCAGAGGCCCTGAACGGCATCGGCGCGGCTATAAATGTCGATTCCACGAGAGTCGAGATAGTCGAGCGCAGGCTCGATGTACTTGATGTATTCCCAGCCATCTTGCAGACGAGAGAATTCCTCGGCATCAGCCGCGTATGCGGCTTTCCACGAAGAGTTCAACGCGACGCCAAGCGCCGTGAATTGGCCGTTTTGACGCATGGCATTATCGGCTTTGAAGGTCGAATCGGCGACATAGTTGAATTGCTCAAACATCGAGTACTTCGACGGATCGTATGCATACACCGCACGAATGAAATCAAGCAAACCGTAGCGATTATCGAACTGGTAATAGCCAACCGCATGGAAACCGTCGCCCGAGCTCAAGGCTTGAGCGTAGCTGCCGCCCTCATAGGCGCCGAAATACGTTACATCGCTGCTCAGGTTCACAGGACGCAACCCGGACGCGGACCTTCCCATCGAAAACAGCGACATAAGCGCCTCGGGAGAGCCTTCTTCGGAATAATAGTCTTCCTTATTCACCTGCACGCCGGTTGTCTCGGCTACATAATTGGTTTGCGACTCCCCTGCAGAGCTTGCCGCAGCTTCGTCAACCGAAACGCCGGCCTCCAAGCCTGCAGAATGAGAGGCCGTTGAATCCCCTTCAGAGCCATTGATGGCATCGGCAAGCGCAACAGCGGGAAATGCCATCGTCGCCGCCATAGCAACCGCAACGCCGCTCGAGATAACATTACGGCGCGTATAAGCGAAATGAGACAGAGCCATAAGCCCTCCTTACGCGTGGTTCGAATACATTGCAGATGCGTAATCGTATTAATACAACCACAGAACCAAAGAAATGGCTAGAAGGCACTAAAAGTAATTGGGTCTGACCTGACAAAGGATAACGACCAATCCAGCCGATTACTAACGGAGGAAACAAGCGGCACCTGCAAAAAAGGCAACCGCGCCCATCGTTTCGCGCCGCGTTCCAACGCCACACGGCAAACAAAAAAGCCGACCCCAAATGGGATCGGCTTTTCAGAGATGCAATGGATGCTATTTCTCTTCGGCCTTGTCGGCAAGGATGATGACTTTGTCACCGCTCACTTGCACGTAACCGCCTTCAACGGCAAATTCCTTGAAGGGGCCGCCTTCGTCTTTCTGAACGCGAACAACGCCGTCCGCGAGCGTCGAGACCAAGGGCACATGGTCATAGAGGAAACCCATTTCGCCTTCGGATCCGGGCACCACGACGAAGTGGACCTCGTCGGAGTAGAACTTCGCCTCAGGCGTCACGATATCGCAGGCAAATTTCGTCATCGCTTATGCCTCGTCCTTCTTCATGGCTTCGTACTCGGCGTACACGTCGTCGATGCCACCCTTCAGGCGGAAGCACTGCTCAGGAATCTCGTCGCACTCGCCGTCGAGAATGGCAGCGAAGGAACGAACGGTGTCTTCCATCTTGACGTACTTGCCCGGCAGGCCCGTGAACTGGGTCGCAACGTGGAAGCACTGGCCGAAGAACTGCTGAGCCTTACGCGCACGGGAAACCGTGAGCTTCTGCTCTTCAGTAAGTTCGTCCATACCCAGAATGGCGATGATGTCCTGCAGGTCTTTGTAGTTCTGCAGAAGCTCCTGGATGCCGGTAGCCACGCGATAGTGCTCTTCGCCAACGATAGCAGGCTCAAGAGCGCGAGAGGTGGACTCCAGCGGGTCGACGGCGGGGTAAATACCCAGCTCGGCGATGGAACGAGACAGAACGGTCTTCGCATCCAGGTGGGTAAACGTCGTGGCCGGCGCGGGGTCGGTCAAGTCGTCAGCGGGAACGTAAACAGCCTGAACGGACGTAATGGAGCCCGTAGAGGTAGAAGTAATGCGCTCCTGCAGGTCGCCCATCTCGGTAGCCAGCGTGGGCTGGTAGCCAACGGCGGACGGCATACGGCCGAGCAGAGCCGAAACCTCAGAGCCCGCCTGGGTGAAGCGGAAGATGTTGTCAACGAACAACAGAACGTCCTGGCCCTGATCGCGGAAGTACTCCGCCTCGGTCAGGCCGGCCAGGCCGACGCGCAGACGCGCTCCCGGAGGCTCGTTCATCTGGCCGTAGACCAAGCAGGTCTTGTTGATAACGCCAGAATCGCTCATCTCCAGGTACAGGTCGGTACCCTCACGGGTACGCTCGCCGACGCCGGTGAAGACGGACGTGCCGCCGTGCTCCTGCGCCAGGTTGTTGATGAGCTCCTGGATGATAACGGTCTTGCCAACGCCAGCGCCGCCGAACAGGCCAGTCTTACCACCCTTGATGAAGGGCTCGATAAGGTCGATAGCCTTGATGCCCGTCTCGAAGATTTCGGTCTTCGTGGACAGGGTATCGTATTCAGGCGCGGGGCGGTGAATCGGCATGTAGCCAGAGACCTCAGGCATCGGCTTCTCATCGACGGGCTCGCCGATGACGTTCCAAATGCGGCCAAGGGTCTCAGGGCCAACGGGCATCATAATCGGATGACCCGTGTCAACGACCTCGGTGCCACGCACCAGGCCGTCGGTAGAGCTCATTGCGACGGAACGCACGAGGTTGCCAGGAAGCATGGTTTCAACTTCCAGAACAACGTGCATTTCGCCGGCGGGGGTTTTCGCATCAACCGTCAGCGCGTTATAAATCGCCGGCAGCTGATCCGCAGGGAATTCGACGTCAACAACAGGGCCGACGATACGCACAATGCGACCGGTGGCACCCTTGCTGGCTTCGAGTTCCGCTTTGGTAAGCATTCTCTCGTCAGCCATTTAATCCTCCAAAGCTGCAGCGCCACCAACGATCTCGGAGATCTCTGTGGTGATGGCGCCTTGACGTACGCGGTTATACACTCTCGACAGCGTTTCCACCATCTCGTTGGCGTTCTCGGTAGCCGAGTGCATTGCCGTGCGGCGTGCGGCCTGCTCGCCAGCAGCAGAGTCGATCAACGCATGATAGATCGACGTGCGCAGGTAAGCGGGCAGAAGACGCGCGAGCACATCGGCGGGTTCGGGCTCGAACTCAACGCTCGCGGAGACTTCGGCATTCTCGGAGGTTTCCTCGGCAGCCGCAGCAACGACAGCCTCGGTATCGACCGGCAGAATGACTTCCTCACGGAGCACCTGCTCGGCCGCGTTCTTGCAGTGGTTGTACACCAGAACGACCTCGTCGACGGAGCCTTCCTCATACGCCTTGACAGCGTAATCGGCGATCTCGCTCGCCTCTTCAAACGTCGGATCGGCGGAGAGGTCCTTGAAATCAAGAACCGGCGTCACGCCGCGGAATTTGAAGAAGCCACCGGCCTTCTTGCCACAGGCGATAACGTCCACCTCGACACCCTGCGCCTTTTTCGCGCGAATCGTCTTCTCGACGGTGCGCAGGACGTTCGAGTTAAAGCCGCCTGCGAGGCCGCGGTCGGAAACCACGGCCACACACAGGACACGCTTTACGCTCTCACGCTTTTCCAGCAAGGGATTCTCGCTGGCCTGCACGCGCGCCGCGACGCCTTGCAGCATCTCGGTCATGGAGTCGGCGTAAGGAGCAGAGGTCTGAATACGCTCAGTGGCATATTTGACCTTCGCGCCAGCGACCATTTCCATGGTGCGCGTAATCTGCTTCGTCGAAGAAACCGACTTGATGCGCTTTTCAATGTCGTGCAGGTTAGGCATTTTGGGCCTTCCTTACGCCACGAATTGCGCCTTGAAAGCGTCGATAGCGGCATTGAGCGCAGCTTCGCTTTCAGGGGTGAATTTCGCATCGTCGTGAATCTTCTTCAGGACGTCAGCGTGGCTTGCGCGCAGGAACTCGATGAGCTCGTTGCGGAAGCGCACGACGTCAGAAACCGGCACGTCGTCCAGGAAGCCCTTGCCGCCAGCGTAGACAGCCACGGCCTCTTCCTCGAAGGAAAGGGTGCTGTAGCGGCCCTGCTTGAGCAGCTCGGTCATGCGGGCGCCGCGGTTCAGCTGATCCTGGGTAGACTTGTCCAGGTCAGAACCGAACTGGGTAAACGCCTTGAGCTCGCGATATGCAGCAAGGTCGAGGCGCAGAGTACCGGAAACCGATTTGACGGCCTTGGTCTGCGCGGAGCCACCAACGCGGGACACCGAAATGCCGACGTCGACAGCGGGGCGCTGGCCCTGATAGAACAGGTCGGTCTGCAGGTAAATCTGACCGTCGGTAATAGAAATAACGTTGGTCGGAATGTATGCAGACACGTCGCCTGCCTGGGTCTCGATGATCGGCAGAGCCGTCATGGAGCCGAGGCCGTATTCCTCGTTCATCTTCACAGCACGCTCCAGCAGGCGCGAATGCAGGTAGAAGATGTCGCCGGGGTAAGCTTCGCGTCCCGGCGGGCGACGCAGGGTCAACGACATCTGACGGTAAGCAACAGCCTGCTTTGACAGGTCGTCATAGGTGATAAGCACGTGGCGGCCAAGATTCTCGGGGCCAGCGGGCTTGCCGTCTTCGCCGTTGTAGACGAAGTACTCACCCATTGCAGCACCAGCCATAGGAGCGATGTACTGCAGCGGAGCGGAATCGGCAGCCGTTGCGGACACGATAATCGTG
>CAKUEV010000018.1 GCA_934646845.1 uncultured Slackia sp. | reverse complement strand
CTTGCCCATTATCCGCATATGCCTGCTCGTCGCCCGTGATGTCGCAGCACGTGCGCAGCATGCGCAGATAATCGTCGAACGTGGTCACCTTGAAATAGGCAACGGGGATATTCGCCGCAGTAAGCGTGTCGGCGAGCTCGGTTTGCGCAACACCGCCGCCGCGACCCGAGCTCGAGCCCGTAAGAATCACGAAGTCGGGGTTCAGCGCGATGATCGACTCGGCATTAAGCGAAGAGAAATCACCGATCTTCTGCGCGTCAGAGGTGATGCCATAATCGGAAAAAGCGTCGTCGGAAGCGCCAACAAGCGTGCCGCCGGCCAGCTCCCAGATGTTTGCAAAGCTGCCCATGCCGGCAACCACGCGGTTGTGCGAAGCGACGGTTACCTCGCGGCCCAAGTCGTCGGTGAATGTGCAGGATCCCTGCGAGGCCGACGCTGTCACCTGCGTATTGCCAGATTCATTTGGATCGCCCTGCGATGCGCAGCCTGCCAGGGAAAACGCGCCTGCGCCCATGGCGAGCGCGCACGAAATCGCGATCGCGCCGTGTGCGACCTTTTTCATTATATGCTCCTTTTCGTTGTGCTTTTCCGCGTTACGCAATGGGTGCGCTCGCCGCGGCTTTTTCGGCGTTTTTCTTGCTCCAGGCGCAGTAGTCGTCCTGGCCCAAAATGTCGCCGTCATGGTAGTACGCGGCGCGGGCGCGGCAACCGCCGCATACGCCCTTGTAGTCGCAGGTTCCGCAGGCTCCTTTGTAGGCTTGCGTGCGCAGTTTCTGGAATACGGGGCTTTCGCGCCAAATCTCGTCGAAGGGCTGTTCGCGCACGTCGCCGGCGTCTTCAGTCATGTATGCGCAGGCGCGCACGATGCCCTCGCTGCCCACCACGCAATAGGTCAGGCCCGCCAGGCAGCCGCGCGTGTAGCGCGTTTGGACGCCAATCTGTTCGGCAATGCGCATGAACTGCGGCGCGCACGTGGGCTTCACTTCGATGCCCGCGTCGCGGCCGGCGCGCAGAATGTCGGCAAGCAGCTGCTCGTTTTGCTCGACGTCGATGCTTTCGTCGGAAATGTCCTTTCCGCGCCCAACGGGAACCAGGAAGAATACAGAATGGTTCATCGCGCCGAGCTCTTTCGCGAAACGCGTGATGTCGCAAATTTCGTCGCGATTTCTGTCAACGACGGTGGTGTGAATTTGGAACGGCAGGCCGACGCCCTTGCATGCCTCGATGCCCGTGAGCGTTGCTGCGTGTGCGCCGGGCACTCCGCGGAAGATGTCGTGCTTTTCGGCATCGAGGCTGTCGATGCTGATGCCCATGGCGCATGCGCCCGCTTCCTTGAGCTTGCGCGCGATTTCGGGCGTGATGAGCGTGCCGTTGCTGCCGAACACCGGGCGCAGGCCGCACGATGCCGCGTGCGCGACCAGCTCGAAAATATCGTCGCGCATAAGAGGCTCGCCGCCACTGAAAATCATGATTTTGAAGCCGGCGCGTGCGATTTGCGAGATCATCGTGCGCGCTTCTTCGGTTGAAAGCTCCCTGCTGTCGCATTCGTCTGCGTCTTGGTAGCAATGGGCGCATTTCAGGTTACATCGGTTCGTGGTCATCCACGATACGATCATTGTTCCCCCTTTGATCGAAAAACTGACGGGGGTTGACGATAGGCGGTGACGTTGCGTCGTCGCCAATACATCGTTTGACGTAAACGCGTCGTTATGTCTGCGTATTGTTTTGGGATTGCTCGAGCGCGTCTTGCAGGAAGCTGAGCGTGCGACGCTGGATGCCGGCATAGAAATCGCGTCCATACTGCCTGGGCCCCGCGCTGCGTTGACGCGCGAGGCGTCCCAACCCGGCGAGAGCGTTGGGCATGCCGCCTAAACTGGAGAAGCGAATGGCGAGGGCCCGAGCGCGCTCGTCGGTGGTCAAAACGCCGTCGTGCATGGCTTCGATGGTGTCGCCCATGAGTTGGTGCCAGCAAATTACTTCTTCGCGCGAGAGCTCGGGAATGGGGTATTCCTCGAGCGACTCGCCAGTGATGGCCGACCACAGCATGTCTTCGCGGTCTTGCGCGGCGCCCACGGTGGCGGCGAGCTCGCTCCAGTTTGCCTGGTCGTGGTTTGCAAGGTGCGCGCGCAGTCTCTGCACGACGTTCATGTCGCGTAGGATTTTCGTGCTTTCGCGTTCGAGTTCCGCCTCGCGCTGCGCGAGCGCCAAGGCGAGTTCGGCATCGGGGTCGCCTCCTTCGCCTTCTTGTATTTGCGAGAGCGAAAGCCCCAGGTATTTCAGGGTGATGATGCGGTTGAGGCGTTCCTCGTCGGCCGGCGAATACAGGCGCAGGTTCTGTTCGCCCTTGCACGTGGGGCGCAACAGCCCGCGCTGGTCGTAGTACTGAATGGTGCGCACGGTCACGCCCACGCGCGCCGCCAGCTCGCCCACCGTCATGAGGCCCTGGTTGCTTTCCTCGTTCATGGTCCCCCCTTGTTTCGCGCGTCGCTGTTTCGCGCGCTGCTTGCGTTGCGGCCTTGGGCGCGCTTTGCGGCTTGTCTCCCTTTGCGGATTGGAGTGCGGCAGTTCTGCATCATGCTGAGAAATGTCGTGCCTCGCCGCAGTTTCGCATTGCACTTCATGCTGAGAGATGACGTTACGTCATCGTCAACGTTTTTGGTATTGGACGCTCTAGGGTTCAAATAATCAACGAGTGCAGACCCCTGGACTGCGTTGATTGCATTACGTGGAGCTTCTTTGGCGAGCAACGTGGCGGTCGCGTTCCCTGGCGAATGCTGCGTTCTGCCGCCCCTGGCGAGCGCAACGGTCGGGCTCCCTATTGAATCTATGGCTGGGCATCCAATGAATGCTGCGGTTGGGCCTCCTTGGCGAATGCGATAGTGAGCGGTTGAGCGAATGCTCGATTGGTTTGCGTTCTTTTACGCGGGAGGATGCGTTTGTGTGTTAAAGTTAGCCCATACTAACACCAATGAGGGGTGGTCTCCGCACGTTCGTTTTCGCGTTGGCTGCTCTGCTTTTTCGCTTGCAGATTGCTGCGCATACGGAAAAGCGCGCCTTCCTCACTCGAGAAGGCGACTGCGCTTTCCGGGAAAAGATGAGCCACTTGTCGAGGATGCGAACGCCCATCAGCTGAAACGAGGCGAGTCAAATAGAAACGGTTCTCGGAATTCTGATTCCTTTCATGGGCACGACGCTCGGTGCTGCCTGCGTGTTCTTCATGAAAAGGCCGCTCGGGAATTTGGTGCAGCGTTCCCTTGCGGGCTTCGCTGCCGGGGTTATGGTTGCGGCTTCGATTTGGAGCCTGCTTATTCCCGCCATTGAGCAGTCGGCGCCTATGGGAAGATTGTCGTTTTTCCCAGCGTTTGCGGGGTTCTGGACGGGCGTGTTGTTTCTGCTCGTTCTTGACCATGTAATTCCCCACCTGCATGTGGGCAGCGAGCAATCGGAGGGGCCAAAAAGCACGTTGAGCCGTACGACGATGATGCTTCTGGCGGTGACCTTGCACAATATTCCCGAAGGTATGGCTGTTGGCGTTATGTATGCGGGCTTTCTTGCGGGGAATATGCAAATCACGGCAGCGAGCGCGCTTGCTTTGTCGCTCGGCATCGCGATTCAGAATTTCCCTGAAGGCGCGATTGTTTCGATGCCGCTACGAGCTGAGGGCGTAAGTCGGCGCAAGGCGTTTGTGGGCGGTGTTCTTTCGGGCGTCGTTGAGCCCATTGGTGCGGTGCTCACGATTCTGGCTTCGCAGTTTGTGATTTCGGCGCTTCCGTATCTGTTGAGTTTTGCGGCGGGTGCCATGCTGTATGTCGTGGTCGAGGAACTCATGCCCGAAATATCCCAAGGTCGGCACTCGAATTTGGGCACGGTGTTTTTCGCCGTGGGCTTCAGCATGATGATGGTGCTCGATGTGGCGCTGGGGTAAAGGCTCGGCAAAGGGGTGAGGTTGAGGCGGGGCAATTGATGCTGGGCGGGCTGTTGTTGTTGGGCGGGCTGTTGTTGTTGTTGTTGGGTGGGTCGTTGCTGCTGGCGGAGGGCGTGGTTCGCGCGCTGTTTTCGCTACCCTCAACGAAAAGGTAACGTTTCGACGGCGTTCGCGCGCGAGTTTTAGAATCGCGTTTATGGAAAACGCGCAGGTACATACCCTCAAGAAACACGTTCTTGTACACGACGGACAGAGCCGTATTGGCGCCGACCGGTTTTGCTTCGACGAAGAAAGAGCTGGTGGCGAGGGGCAGATGTGCATTGATGCTGGACAAACGTGCGTCGATGGGGAACGAGCCGATGCCGTCGCGGAACAGGCCGATGCCGCCAAAAGGCGGGTGGGCCAATCGTTTTTCGCTCAAGGTATTCGCCAGGCGTTCATGTATTACGGCGTGTCCATCATGCAGACGTTTGTCGAGTTCGGCGTGTTTGCCCTAGCTCAGCTCGCGTTGCCGACGGGCATTGCGAACGGCATCGCGGTTGCGTGTTCGGGTTCGTTCAATTTCCTTATGAATCGCAACATCACGTTCAAGTCGTCGAGCAATTTTTGGCGCAGCGTGGCCATGTTCGTCGCCCTTTATATTTGGAATTTCCTGTTTGGCACGTGGTTCATAGGTTGGGCAGCTGCGTCATTCGGCTGCCCCGAGATGCTTGGCAAATTCATCACCATGGCCATGCAGGGCATCTGGGGATTCTGCCTGTGCAAATGGGTGATTTTCCGCTGAGGGTACACGTGGTGTCGCGGGCTTGCGATCTTTGCGCTTTCTCTCACGCAAATGGCTTATTGTTCGACAAGGGAGCCATGCGTCACGGGTTTGCACGGCCTTAGTGCTTCGCTTTGCTATCGCGCTTCCGTTCGTTTTCGGCTTCGCTGAAAACGTGTCCCGACTTCGGCGATTCTGGCACAAATTTGCGGTTGTGAACGGTTTTTGGTCGCACATAGAGACTTATTTGAATGCGCTTTCAAGCGCCGAGCTTCTGACCTGGCCTTTTAGAAAGCGCTTTTTGCGTTCCAAAAATTTCATCGTTCACAACCGCAAATTTGTGCCAAAACGGGAAGGAAACGGACACGTTCATGATAGAGTGCATCGCATAATTCCCGGTTGCGGAAGATATCGCCTTTGCGGAAACGGCGTTGCTGCCGAAAAGCCGCTGTCGCGAAAACAAACGCCGACATCGCGAAAGCGCCGTTGTCGGTGAAGCCGCATTCGGTGCGTTGCATAGTCGTCGGAGGAAGAGGCCGCCATGGCTATTGTGCTCGGAAGACAGAGCGCTTTGCGCGTTTGGAATGGGTTGGCTGCAGGCAGAAGTGCGCTTGGATGTCGAAATGTGACCGCCGGTCAAGGCTCGCCTGAGGACCAGGGCTCGCCTGCTGACCAGAGCTCGCCTGCCGGCCAGGGCTCGCCTGTGAATCAAAACTCGCCTGCAGACCAAGGCTCGCTTGCGGAACGCGATGCGCTCGTCGGCCGAGACACCTTCCCGAATCAAGACGCGGCCGCCGGCCCAAACGCGCACTCCAACCGAAGCATGCCCGCCATGTTTCAGAGCTCGCGTGATTATCGTCGCAGATTAGAACGCGACACGAAGGCGGCTGTTAAGCTTCTTGAGTCGGGTGCCGCTCCCGCGTTTGACCCCTCGGCGTGCGCTCATTTCTTTGGGGACGAGGCGCCGGTTCACGCGACCGTAGCGCATGCCCGCCTTCGTCGCGCGAGAGGCGGAATCGAAACGTCGGTTCGCAAGGGACCATTTCATCCGCGATCATTCATGCAAATCGAAGACAGCCTGTATATCAGCACGCCAGAGATGGCGTTTTGCGAAATGGCGAACGTGCTTTCCCTCGAACAGCTCATTGCGCTCGGTTTGGAGCTTTGCGGAACGTACCGCCGCACATCGACGTTTGGTTCGGCTCAATATGATGCCGTCCCGCTCACCTCGCCTCGCGCACTTGCGGCATTCGTCGATCAATCTCCCCAGTTCAAAGGTGCAAAGAAAACGCGGCGCGCGCTTGCCCATATTGTTGCAGGCTCGGCATCGCCGCGCGAAAGCGAGCTCGCCATGCTGCTATGCCTCCCCTATTCGCTTGGCGGCTACGGCTTGCCCCATCCGATTATGAATGCCGAGATGCCATTGCCGAAAACGGTGGCCGCGACGGGGCGCGCGTCGTTGCGCTGCGATTTGTATTGGCCCGCCGCGCGCCTCGATGTGGAATACGACAGCTCGGAGTACCATTCGGCGGAGCGCCTGCTTGCGAACGACTCCATACGACGTACTGCGCTCGAATCCATGGGCGTGACGAGCGTGAACATAACGGCCGAGCATCTACGTCGCGCGCCGCTGTTCGACCAGGCCGTGCACGGTATCGCGCATATTCTTGGCAAGAGGCTGCGTTTGCCGGGCGATTTTCGTCTTAAGCAAGAAAAGCTCTGGCGAGAGCTTGGAATCGTGGTTGTGGGCGAGGGCGAAGCGCTCGGGGAGGCATAGGGCGAGACCTTCGTGGAGGTGCTTGAGGAAAGCATTCGGAGAAGCGTTCGGAGAGGCATTCGGAGAAGCGTTTGGGGAGGCGTTTGTGGAAGTGTAGGTCGAAGCCTTCGTGGAGGTATTAGGAAAAGCGTAGGGGCCTTTGCGCGTTACGGGACCCTCTTTGCGTGCTGCGAAGGTTCGGTTGGCGCGTTGCGAAGGCGCGGTTAGCGCGTTGAGACGCATTGTTTTCCTCGGGACGCTTGCGCTTCGAGGGCGCGTTGGGGTGGTCTCCCGCCGCGTTCACCTGGTCCCCCCTCGAATTCGCATGGTCCCCCACCGCGTTTGCCTGTTTGCCCACCGAATTCGCTTGATCGCTTCTCTTCTTTTGGGGCTTTGCCGGAATCGTGTCCCGATTCCGGTGATTTTGGCAGAAAATTACGGTTGTGAACGATATATAAGGCACTTCTTGGACTTTTCTCAATAGATCGATGTATTAGCTCGCTTCTGACCTGGTGTTTTATAAATCGCTTCTTTCTGCATGGGGAAGCGAATCGTTCACAACCGCAAATTTGTGCCAAAAAACTCAGAAACTGGACATGGTTGGCGCAACGATGCTGTTTTTGCAGTCGCAGAAGGCCGATTCGGTTGTGGAAACGGCACATTTGAGGGGTCTCAGGCGTTTGGTGCTGCGAGCGGAGGGTCCTGTTGAAGCCGTAGTCGAGAGTGCTCGATGATGCCACAAATCGCCGTGGCGTTGCTCTTGCGCATCTGCAAAGGAGGAGGCCCGCGGGTTGTTGTACCCTGTTGTCCTATAAACTGCAGTCCATTGCTGCATGGTCGAGCCGCGGAACCGTTGCTCCACGATGGAAAGGAACCCTCCCCTATGCTGGAAATCGATATCCCCGGACGTGGAGCATTTGGGTTCCACCATGTGGTGTGCGACTACAACGGCACCATTGCAACCGATGGGCATCTTATAGAAGGCGTTGCGGGCCGCATTGGGGAAATTGCGGAACACGTGCAGGTCAGCGTGCTAACCGCGGATACCTTCGGAACAGTGCGAGCGGAATGCGCAGGCCTTCCGGTTGACGTGCGCGTGTTTGATCGCGAAGACGCGAGTGCTTGCAAAGCGGCCATCGTGCGCGAACTCGGCTCGCAGGGCTGCGTATGCATCGGCAACGGCTTCAACGACATCGCCATGTTCGAAGAGGCTGCGCTTTCGTTCGCGATTGTAGGTAAGGAAGGCGCATGCGGCAAGCTGTTGTCGTGCGCCGACGTGGTAGTAACGACTCCGATTGATGCATTTGACCTGCTGATTCATGCCAATCGCTTGCGCGCTACGTTGCGAGGATGATGTTGCGTTGACGACTCAGCATGGCGTACTGCGGAAGGCGATTGCCCTTTTGAACCTTGGAGCACGGCCCAAACACGGCAAGGACCCTGGGCGTGCTACTTAAGCCCGGCAAGAATCCTCGACGCGTGGCCTAAACCTGGCTGCGCGCCGAGGATTCGCTGCTTCGGGCGACCTTTCCTCCTACAGGCATTGCTCCAAAATGCCGCGCACGTCAGCTTTAGTGAGCGTTTTGTAGCCGCCGTCCAAGATGAAGGTCGCGTCCGCAATATCGCCCAGGTCGGCCTCGGTCACGCCCAGCTCCGTGAGGTTCATCGCGACGCCCAGCTCTCGCATCCACGCCTCCATCGCGGCGAGGCCAGCTTCGGCGAGCTCGCGTTCGCCCTTGCCAGCAGGGTCAATGCCCCACACATGCGTCGCGAAGCGCGCGAATTTCGGCAGGCCCGCGTCCATGATGAAGCGGTAGTACGGAAGGCTTACCGCGGAAAGCGTCATGCCGTGGGTTGCGTCAGTCACGGCCCCCACGCCCTGGCCAAGCATGTGAACCATCCAGTCGGTGGACTTGCCTTTGGCGATGAGCGTGTTCAGCGCCCAGGTCGCAGCCCACATGATGTTGCTGCGTGCCTCGTAATTCTGGTCGTCTTTTGCAGCAATGCGGCCGTTCTCGACCACGCTGCGCATAAGGCCCTCGGCGATGCTGTCGCTCACATTGTCGTCGATGCCGCTGAAATATTGCTCGCAAATATGGTTGAACGTGTCATAGATGCCAGCCATAACCTGCCTATACGGCAAGCTCAAGGTGAATTCGGGGTTGAGAATCGAGAATCGGGGCATCACATCGCTGCTCGCGAACACGTGTCCCACTTTGAGCTTTGCAGTATGGTCGGTAATCACGGCTCCTGCGTTCATTTCCGAACCTGTGCCGGCCATGGTGAGCACGCATCCTACGGGAATAACTGGGCAGTCGGGCTCTTCAAAGCGGACGAAATACTTTTCCCATGGGTCGTCGTCACAGTTTGCCGAAACCGACACCGCCTTGGAGTAATCGCACACCGATCCACCGCCCACGGCCAAAATCAAATCGGCATTGGCCGCTTTCGCCGTGGCAACGCCTTCGCGAAGCTTCTCGACGGTAGGGTTCGGCATGACGCCGGCAATTTCGGTCACGTTCTTGCCGGCTTCGTTCAATACGGCGTTCACCTGGTCGTATACGCCGTTTTTCTTAATGGAGCCGCCGCCGTAAACGAGCACGACGTTCGGTCCGTATTTCGCGAGCTCGCCCGCGAGGCCCTCAAGCGCGTCTGGGCCGAAGTATATTTTGGTGGGGTTGTGATACGTGAAAGACCCGAGCATGCGTTTCTTCCTTTCATCCTACGGGCTTGCTTGGTAGAATGGCTTTACCGTAGACCCTCAACCTGACTTTAGGTCAAGGGTTTTTGGAATATTTTCGAAAGGAAGCGGCATGTACACCATTGGGCAGGTTTCGGAGATGTTCGACATTCCGGTTTCCACGCTGCGCTATTACGATAAGGAAGGGCTCTTCCCCAACCTGAAACGCGCGGGCAGCATTCGTCAATTCGATGAAGACGAACTCGAACTGCTGCGCATTATCGATTGCCTGAAGAAAACGGGTCTCGAAATCAAGGACATCAAGAAGTTCGTCTCGATGGTGCAAGAAGGGCCTGCGTCCTATGCCGACCGCAAGGCGTTGTTTGAGGCGCGCCGCGCGCAAGCAGAAGAGGAAATCGCACGGCTGCAGAAGGCCCTTGCGATGGTGAGGTTCAAATGCTGGTATTACGAGACCGCGCTTCACGATGGGGACGAAGACCGGCTCAAAGCAATGTTGCGTGACGGCTTGCCGGAAGGCATCCAAGAGCTCTACGACGAGGCGCATTCATAAAGTCGCTCAGAGTCGAACGCGCCGTCTGAACGCGCGCCTTTCTCTCCCACCTCCATTCCCTGCGAGCTCTGGTTTCTTCCCGTTCAAACCGAAAAGCCGACCCTGGGGAAATTCAGAGTCGGCTTTTGGCTGGCCTAGGTTTCATTGGGCCGCGCCCCAGCAAGCGAGGCGCCGCCCGAATCGTTCGGCCCTTGGGAGGGGTTTAAAGAGGGGTTTGGAGGGGTTAGTTCAGCAAGCGACTATTTGTCGGCTTTCCAGGTCATGCCATCGCCAACGGTGGGCTTGCCCTGAGCGTACTCGTGGCAGTTGTCGCATGCGTCGGGGATGCCGCCGAGCTGCTCGGGGGTGTAGTCGAGGCTCGAGCCGTGAATCGGGTTGTACGGATCCCAAACGCCCATGCTCTCGAACGACTTGCGCTGGTCTTCGGTCACGGGATCGCCTTCGCCATACACAGCCAGCTCAGGAGCGTTGCCGTCGATCTTGGCGCCCTTGCCCAGCGTGCCGTTCACGGCGCTTTCGGCAGCCACGTAGCCGAAGGTTACGGCGCGGCCGACCGAGGTACCAGGAATGTGGCGCGGGTAGTTGCCGCTGAAGAAGCTGCCGGAAGCGTTGCCGCATGCGAACAGGCCCTTGATGGGATTGTCGTTCACGTCGAGAACGCTGCAGTTCTCGTCGATGCACAGGCCACCCACGGTAGCGAGGATGTTCGAGTTCGTGGTGAAGGCGAACAGGCGACCGCCGGTAAACGGCGCGGTCATCTTCACGTCGCGACCGAAGTCTTCATCTTTGCCGGCCATGTAGAACGCCATGTAACGATCGATCTCGGCCTTCAGGCCTTCCGCGTCGATGCCAGCGGCGTTGGCGAGCTCCTCGACGGAAGCGCCCTCGAACAGCCAGCCCTTCTGCTCGAACTCGTCAATGGCATCTTCCATGCCCATGATCATGCCTTCATCGAAGATGTACCAGCAGTTCTTGCCGTAGCCGGGCTGGGCATTCTGAGCGTTGGAGACAACCTGGAACGGAGCGTCTTCGCGAACGAAACGCTTGCCGCGGCCGTTGACGAGGATGCCGAGGTAAATTGCGGTCCAGGTGCGGAAGTCGGCGAACGAGTCGGGGGTGCCCCAACGGAAGTTCATGACGGGGTGCGGAATGGGGTCCATTTGCGCGCCAATCGCCAGGCCCATCATATGGCCATCGCCCGTGGTGCCCCATGCAGGGTTCCACCAGCTGGAATATGCGTAATCTTCGACGCGCGTCCAGGCCTGCATCATCTCGGGGTTGGCATCGTAGCCGCCCGTGGCGAGAATGACGCCCTTGCTCGCGTTAGCCTGGAAGTAGCCATCGGCGTCGCGGGCGATAACGCCGGTCACGCTGCCGTCGGAAGCGGTCGTAAGCTGCACCGCAGGCGTGGAGAAGCGCAGGTCAACGGTGTCGTAAGCGGTTTTGGCGACGTCTTGCATTTCGAGGCAGACGTACACGCCGGAAAGGCCGGAACGAACGCCGGCATCGGGCGGCAGAGCCGGGGAATCGTAGAAGCCGAGCTCGGTGTCGATGAGGGGCGTGGTTGCCGGGAAGCCAGAGGTGGACGGCTGCTGCTCAACCTTGGTGATCACAAAGCCGTTGGCGCCCTTGTCGAGCATTTCCTGCCAGAAATCGGTGGCCTCGCCCGAGCGGTCGGCGTAGACGCGCGCGGGCTCAGGGCGCGTGCGGTAGTACGCGGAGCGATAAATTTCGTCGAGCAACGCGGTCTTGTCAATCTCGGTGCCTTCCTGGCACTTCGCGTTCACGGCGCCGAAGCACTCGAAGCAGCCGCGGCCGCGGGTCATCTTCTCAAGAATAAGCACGTTCGCGCCCAGGTCGGCTGCCTTCAGGCCAGCGATCAGGCCGCCGACGCCAGCGCCAACGACGACGACGTCGAAGTCTTCGGTGCGCTTGATTTCGCTCGCGGCGATTTCGCGCGACTCGAATGCGACCGGGCCGCGGGGGCCGGGGCAAGGAGCTTTGCGCGAAGGCATAAGGCTCACGCCGTCTTTGTAGATGTTCTGGTAGTCGGCGGTAGCGGTGCTTTCGGCCGTGGTGGCAGCGCTTTTCTTGCCGCTGTCGCCCGCAGGCGCGCAGCCGGAAGCGACGGCGCCGACGCCCATGGCGGCTGCGGCAGCCAATGCGCCCTTCATGAAGTTACGACGTGTGAAGGCGCCCTTGACCTCATTGTTCTCGTTCATCTGAATTCCTCCCTTGTAGAATTCCCTTCAATGTCTACAATGTAGACCTGCGAGGTGTAGTATACGCCGTAGACGTAATGGAAGCAATAGGGTTTTTTCGATTGAGTCCTGGTCGAGCGCGCATAGGTGCTACTATCGCTTGTCAAGTGGTCCCCGACATAAGGCGTTGAGGAATAATGGCGACTGTAACGAGCACAGAAAACGGCGAGGCGTCTGCCCCGCTCACGCCCGAGATTATTTATGCGAAGGCGCTTGAGATTGCCGACGAAGAAGGTATCGAGAACGCGTCTGCGCGAAAAATCGCCGCGGCGCTCGGGAAGACCCCAATGGCGCTTTATCGCCATTGCGCCTCGATCGGGGATATTCAGCAAGGTGCGTTTGCCTTGGCGTTTTCCGAGGTAGATACGTCTCCCATTCCGGGCGAGCGCTGGGACGACACCGTGCGAAGGACAACCGCCTCAATTCGCGCGATGCATGTTCGCCATGCGCGCGCATGCCTGTTCAACATCAAAGTCACGGCGCTTTCCCCCGCCTTGCGAGCCCATACCGAAAGCGTGCAAAAGCTGCATCACGATCAGGGCATTCCCCAAGAAGTGCTCGAACGCTTCTGGCGCATTATCGATGCGTTCCTCAGCGGGTTCGTGATTAACGAAGTGCATATGATCAATGCACTTCACGATGACGAAATCAAGATTCCCGCCGATGTGCCAGAGTGGGTGGAAACCGTTGAGGGTGCCTATTCTGACCAGGCGTTTCATGATGGCATCGAGATTATTATCGCAGGCATTCGCGCCCTTTCGGCGCCCGACCCTTGCGAGTGGCGCACGCCCGAGGAATAGGCTGCATAGGCGCCCCGGCGCTGAAGGACTGTCCTGCTTTCATTGCGAATACGTTCTGCCTACGCGTTGGTTGCTTTCCCTGCCTTCGCTTTCCCGTTTTTTGCCTTCGACTTCTTCACGCCAGGCTTATAGACGGAAATCGCGAAGAGCGCGATTACACACGCGAGCGCCGCACCGACCGATGCCGCTGTGTGCGGCAAAATCGCGAAGCCCACGATAACTGCCACGCTGAGCGCCCATTTCGCGACGACCCAACCGTGTTTCGCGAAACCCCATGGTGTTGAGATGCCGTACAGCACGGCCGTCGCCATAAGGAATGGGATGCATGGCACGATGATTATCTGACGGAATGCTTCGATAGTGAGCTGTGTGTCAGCGCAGGATAGCCCAAGCGAGGCGCCGCCATCGAGGCTGAGCGCGAAAAGCACGGCGAATCCTCCGAGCCATACGGATGCGGCCGTAAGGTGCACGAGGTCGATCGTGCGCTTCGCCATCTTTTTTGCCTTGGGAAATTCCATGGGATGATGCCTTATTTCTTTCGTTGTTGCGACGACCTGTTAAATGCTCGGAGCGTTTAACAAGTTTTGGGGTTCTGTTCGGTTCCGATTGCTTCGGCGCTGGGTTAACCGGATGCAGCAGCCGAGGAACCAGCTTATCATGCGTGCCTGCGGGGAAATCGTTCTTTCCCGTTAGCGGCCTTGCGGCACGTGCGGCGATATTGGATTGCGTCACGGAACATCGTGTGCGTCGGCGTGGAACGGGAAACCAAAGCCCCCAACCGAATCTCCCTGCCTTTGCTTTGACGAATCAACCAAGAAACGTCAAACCAACGAAAAATCCCCTTGTTACACTGCGGGCAAGAAGCGAACCCCTGCAATCGAGGTCCGTTGGGGATACGGCCCCTCGAGGCGGTTCGCAAGCACACAAGAGGGAAAGGGGAACCGTCATGTTCTTCTACGAGCCGCTTTCGGCGACGGCGATTGTGAGCGTTCTGCTCTATCTGGTATTTCTGATTGGCATGAACGAACTCTCTCGCCTCAACAAATGGGTCGGCGCCGCAATCTTCATTGCGCTGCCGCTCGCCTTGACCATTTTCGTTTGGCCCCATACCGCCGTCGAAGGCACGGGCGCGGGCACGTGGTTCCAGTGGGTGAAAACGTATTCGTGTCTCGCGGGTGCGATTCTTGGATGGCTCATCGTGTACTTCCCCGCTTTCCAGAAGAAATATATCGTGTGCATTCCGCCCATCATTTTCGCCATCAATATTCTTGAAGCATGCATTCGCGACTTCCAGCTCACGGGCGTCAACGGCATCGTGGACGGGTATATGGTGGTCGGCGGCCCGTGGAACGTGATGAACGGCATCGCGGGCATTCTGAACGCGTTGTGCATCTGCGGTTTCTTCGGAATTATCGTTAGTCGCGGCAAGAAGAAAGACTACGTCTGGCCCGATCAGCTGTGGTTCTGGATCATTGGCTACGACCTGTGGAACTTCGCTTATACCTACAACAGCGTTTCCGACCGCTCCATGTATTGCGGCTTGGTGCTTCTGGCGGCGTGCACGATTCCCGCGTTCTTCATTAAGCGCGGCGCCTATGCCCAGCATCGCGTTCGTACGCTTGCCGTGAACATGATTGTGACCATGACGGTGCCGTGGTTCTTCCTGCACCCGGCGTGCGTGGTGCATTCAACGAACAACCCCGCGGCGCATATGACCATTTCGGCTATCGCGCTCATCTTCAACGTGTGCGTGTTCGTCTATCAGGCCTATACGATTTTCGGGAAGAAGCGCAACCCCTTCAAGCAAGAGCTTTATATCGACAACCCGGGCTTCCGTCGGGTATACCTCGAAAGCATCGACGTTCCGGAAGGTCAGCGCGAGGCCGCTTTGGCCAACCTGGAGGAGTTCGGCTACGCTGCTGCGTGGGATGAAAAGGGCCGCGTGAAAACTATGGTTGAGCGCCCCTAGCGCAGGGAGTTTACGCGTCGCCGTGCCGTTCCATAGGGCTGCGGCGGCGCGTCGTTCGATTCAAGGAGGAAGCCCATGGGCATTCTGTATCAAGCATCTGACCCTATGGTGTGGGCAATATGGCTGTTCGTCGTGTTCGCCCTTATGGCGTTCAACGAATTTGGTCGTACGAGCGTATGGGGCGGCGTCGCGCTGTTCGTGGTCGCGCCCGTCGTGTTCACGATTTTCGTATGGCCCCACACCGCCGCGCCTGGCAACGAGTATGGCACGGGCAACTGGTTCAACTGGGCCAAAACATATTCGGCTTTGGCTGGGTGCGTTGGTTTTATGGCGCTGCGATTCGTGAAATGGCGCGGCGCCGACGGGCGCGAGCATCATTTGTATGAGAAGCGATGGGCGCTGTGCTTCCCGCCGCTTATTTTGGCAATCAATATTTGCGAAGCTGTCGTGCGCGACGTTCAGATGTATGCCTATGGGCTGTGGGACGGCGCTATCGTCGATCATGTGTGGATGATTTCCGGCCCCTGGAACATTATGAACGCGATTGCCGGCATTTTGAACATCATCACCATTTGCGGCTGGTTCGGCATTTTTATCTCGAAGGACAAATCGCGCGACATGATTTGGCCCGACATGCTGTGGATGTGGATTATCGCTTATGACCTGTGGAATTTCGCGTACACGTATAACTGCATGTCCGACCATTCCACGTACACGGGTCTGGCGCTGCTCATTGCTTGCACCGTGCCCACGTTCTTCACGAAGCGTGGCGCGTGGCTACAGCATCGCGCGCAAACGCTCGCCCTTTATGCGATGCTCGCCATGGCGCTTCCGCAGTTCTATACGTTTGCGGAAATCCCCACAACGCACAATCCCACCGCGTTTTTCGTCGTGAGCCTGATTGCGCTTATCTCTAACGTGGCGCTTGCAGCCTACCAGCTCCATCGAATTCGCGCGCGCAAGCTTAACCCGCTGAAAGACGAGCTCTATAATGACACTAAGAATTATCAAGAGGTCGTTGAGGAAAATCGCTAATCTGCGTGCTTCGGGGGCGCGCATCGCGTTTGGTGCGGCGGCCCTATGTTAGACGAAGGAGCCGCCGTGCCGGCGCGAAAGAGTGCTTCAATTCCCGAATTCGCTTCTGACCTGCCGCATCACGTCACGCGCCAGGTAAGGGAAAGCGTTCGGTTGGGTGGTACGGCCGGCGATATTATGCAAGCGGCGCGCGAGCTGTTCGAGACCGAGGGCGTGGCCGCCACGAGCATGGCGGCCATCGCTCGCAAGGCCGACGTGGCCCGCAGCCTTGTGTACTACTATTTCCCCGATAAACAGGCCGTGATCGAGGCCGTGCTCGACGATTTCCTCGAAGACATCGTCGAAAGCGTGTCGACGTGGAACGAGCTGCGCGCGTTTGGCGACACGCCTTCAGAGCTGAAGAACTGCGTCGCAGCATTTCGACGCACGCTGTATACGAGCTCGGGGCAGCCGCGCCCCATGTTCGGTGTGCTCGAGGAACTGGGAATGCGCGACCAATTTGCCACGCGGGCTGTGCGCGAGAGCGTCGCTTGCATTCAGAACTACATCGTGTCGGAATACATGGCGTATCGAACCATTGACATTCAGCTGATTCCCGAGACGTTCGGCCTGGTGCTTTTCGGCATTGTGGGCATGATGAAGGCGAAGCCCGACATCACCGATGAAGAGCTCGCGACGCTCATCGCGCAAACGCTTCGTCTCGATATGACGGTGATGGCTCCCCCGCCGTGGCCCGAACACCCCGATGCGCCTGGCTATCAGGCGGAATTGCAGGCGCAGTAACGCCTTGAGTCGGCTTGATCTGTCAAACCGGTTAAACGCTCGCAGCGTTTAACCGGTTATGGAGATTGGTTTGCAGCTACTTGGGCGTTAAACAGGTTATTGAGCGGGTTCTGAGATTCGGCCGGCACGGGCGGCCCGGTCGGTTCGGTCGGTGCCGGTCGACCTGCTAAACGCTACGAGCATTTAACAGGTTCTTGCTCAGCGTCCTTTTTCGCGAAGTACTCCATGAGCAG
>CAKUEV010000017.1 GCA_934646845.1 uncultured Slackia sp. | reverse complement strand
GCGGATGTTTCTTGAAAGCCGTTCGAAAGAGCGGCTTTTTTCTTGCCCAATCCCGTCCTTGTGGGTCCCGCTTTTTGAATCCGCCACCTGCAAAATGCTCGTAGCTTTTAACAGGTACAAGCCTTTACTATCAAAGAGGAACCAAGTAACTAAAAGATTGTCGCATGCCGTTTTGCCTGTTCCAGCCCTTGAAGGAAATCTTTAAAACCAGAAACTCAACACAGTTCGTGAAAAAAAGTCTTGACTTAATTTCTCAATGTGTTTAAATTTTTCGTTTGCGTAATTAGCCGTTGAAGTATGCCCAAAGGGCTGCCGAAACGGTAAGAATATCGTCTTTTTACCCCAAAGGAAGGAAGACCTGTGGCCAAGGCAGAAAAGACCGGCGCCGGCGTATACAGGGAGCGTCATTCGTTCGCGAAGATCCCTGGCATCGTCGATGTCCCCAACCTCATCGCCATCCAGACCGACAGTTTCAAGTGGTTCATGGAAGAAGGCATCACCGAAGCCTTCAACGACGTGTGCCCCATCGAGAACTCGACCAAAGATATGTGCGTCGAGCTCGGCGAGCATCACTTCGGCGAGCCGAAGTACACCGTCGACGAGTGCAAAGAGAAAGACGTCTCGTATCAGGCGCCCCTCTATGCCAAGATTCGTTTCATCAACCGTGAAACCGGCGAAATCAAAGATCAGAACGACCTGTTCATGGGCGATTTCCCGCTCATGACCCCTCGTGGCACGTTCATTATCAACGGCACCGAGCGCGTTGTGGTTTCCCAGCTCGTTCGCTCGCCCGGCATCTATTTCAGCGCCGAGCGCGACAAGACGTCCGACAAGACCATCTACGGCGCGAAGGTCATTCCTTCCCGCGGCGCATGGCTCGAGTTCGAGACCGACAAGCGCGACATTCTGTCGGTTCGCATCGACCGTAAGCGTAAGCAGCCGGCCACGCTGCTTCTGCGCGCCCTCGGCATCGCCGACACCCGCGAAGAAATCATCGATATCCTCGGCAGCTCCGAGATGGTGCTGCGCACGCTCGACCGCGACCCCGCGACCACCAAGGAAGAGGCGCTCATCGAGCTGTACAAGCGCTTCCGTCCGGGCGAGCCGCCTACAATCGACTCTGCGCGCACGCTGCTCGACGGCCTGTTCTTCAACCCGCAGCGCTATGACCTCGCCAAGGTCGGCCGCTACAAGGCGAACAAGAAGCTCGGCTTCGATCCCGAATTCGACGCCTCCACGCTCACCATTGAAGACATCGTTGCAACCATGCGCTACATCGTCGCTCTCCACGAGGGCGAAGAGGGCTACCAGGTCGACGACATCGACCATTTCGGCAACCGTCGTATCCGCACGGTCGGCGAGCTCATCCAGAACCAGTTCCGCATCGGCCTTTCGCGCATGGAGCGCGTTGTGCGCGAGCGCATGAGCATGCAGGAGCCTGACGAAATCACTCCGCAGAGCCTCGTGAACATTCGCCCCATCGTGGCCGCCATCAAGGAATTCTTCGGCTCTTCGCAGCTGTCGCAGTTCATGGACCAGGCAAACCCCGCCGCAGGCATCACGCACAAGCGTCGTCTGTCTGCTCTGGGCCCTGGCGGTCTGTCGCGCGAGCGCGCAGGCTTCGAGGTTCGCGACGTTCACAATTCGCACTACGGCCGCATGTGCCCCATCGAGACGCCTGAAGGCCCGAACATCGGCCTTATCGGCTCGCTGGCGACCTTCGCCCGCGTGAACAGCTACGGCTTCATCGAGACCCCGTACCGTCGCGTTATCGACGGCAAGGTGACCGACGAGGTCGACTACCTCACCGCCGACGAGGAAGAGAACTACGCCATCGCCCAGGCAATGGAGAAGTTCGACCCCGAGACGCGCGTGTTCGGCGAGACCATCGATGGCGTGTTCGTGCCGTCTGAAAAGATTCTTTGCCGCACCCGTGACGCCGACGGCGTCTTCGGCGAGCCTGAGGAAGTCGCTCCCGAGCGCGTCGGCTACATGGACGTGTCTCCTCGTCAGATGACTTCTGTCGCTACCTCGCTCATTCCGTTCTTGGAGCACGACGACGCAAACCGCGCCCTCATGGGTTCGAACATGCAGCGTCAGGCTGTGCCTTTGCTGCAGCCCCACGCGCCGTACGTCGGCACCGGCATCGAGCACCGCATCGCGGTTGACTCGGGCGAAGTGCTCGTTGCCCAGAACCCAGGCGTGGTCGACTACGTCGACGGCTCCACCATCATCATCAAGAATGATGAGGGCGAGTTCGACGAGTACCTGGTTCCGAAGTTCCAGCGTTCCAACCAGAGCGGCTGCATCAACAACAAGCCTATCGTGCGCAAGGGCGACGAGGTCCATGCGGGCGACGTTTTGGCCGACGGCCCCAGCTGCGACCACGCAGAGCTGGCGCTTGGTCAGAACCTCATGGTCGCTTACATGACCTGGGAAGGCTACAACTACGAGGACGCTATCATCGTGTCCGAGCGCGTTGTTGCTGAAGACCTGCTCACGTCTATCCATATTTCTGAATACGAAGTTGACGCTCGCGACACGAAGCTCGGCCCCGAGGAAATCACCCGCGAGATTCCGAACATCTCCGACGACATGATTGCCGACCTCGATGCCGACGGCATCATTCGCGTTGGCGCCGAGGTGTTCCCTGGCGACGTTCTGGTCGGCAAGGTCACTCCGAAGGGCGAAACCGAGCTCACCGCTGAGGAGCGCTTGCTGCGCGCCATCTTCGGCGACAAGGCTCGCGAGGTTCGCGACACGTCCCTCAAGGTGCCTCATGGCGCCGGTGGCCGCGTTGTGGGCATCTATCGCTTCAGCCGCGAAAACGGCGACGACATGGCTCCGGGCGTCAACGAGCTCGTGCGCGTGTACATCGCCCAGAAGCGTAAGGTGCAGCAGGGCGACAAGTTGTCCGGCCGTCATGGCAACAAGGGTGTTATCTCTCGCGTTCTGCCTGTTGAGGACATGCCTTATCTCGCCGACGGCACGCCGATCGACGTCATGCTGAACCCCCTGGGCGTTCCTTCCCGTATGAATGTCGGTCAGCTGCTCGAATGCCACCTTGGCTGGGCTGCTAAGTGGGGTTGGTCCGATGAGGCCGAAACCACCGAGGCCGTCGAAGGTCCGAAGTACGTCGCAACCCCCGTGTTCGACGGCGCGACCGAGGAAGAAATCGTCGACGTCATTGGCAAGGCGAACCGCAACCTCATCAACCTGAACCATGCGAAGTACGGCGATATGGCCCGCGACGAGTTCGTGCCGCAGCTCAACGAGTTCGGCAAGACGTGGCTTTACGACGGCCGCACGGGCGAGCGCTTCCGCGAGCCCATCACGGTCGGCTTCCCGTACATCTTGAAGTTGGGCCACATGGTCGACGACAAGATCCACGCACGTTCGACCGGCCCTTACAGCCTCATCACCCAGCAGCCTCTCGGCGGCAAGGCCCAGTTCGGCGGCCAGCGCTTCGGCGAGATGGAAGTTTGGGCGCTGTACGCGTACGGCGCTTCCAACGTGCTGCAGGAGATTTTGACCATCAAGTCCGACGACACGTCGGGCCGCGTGAAAGCGTACGAGGCCATCGTCAAGGGCGAGAACATCCCGCCCGCGGAGGTGCCCGAGTCGTTCAAGGTTCTGTTGAAGGAAATCAAGTCCTTGGGCCTCAACGTCGAGATGATCGGCGAAGACCACAAGGCGATCGACTTCGATGCCGCCGAGCTCGAAGCCAAGGCGGCCATGGCGAGCCGTCATCACAACGAGGGCGACGACGACATGCTCTCGAATATGATGAACGACGCTTCCAAGACCGAGAAGGAACAGGCCGATGCCCTGAGCGACATCGCTGCTGACCTTCAGAGCATGATGAACGACGTGACCGACGCGAACCCCGATGTCGAGAGCCTGATCGGCTCCGATGAGCCGAAGTCCACCTTCGGCGAAGGAGAGGAAGAGTAAATGAGCGATTACGACGTGAGCAACTTCAGCGCCCTGCGCATCTCTCTCGCGAGCGCCGAGGATATTCGCAGCTGGTCGCATGGCGAGGTCAAGAAGGCCGAAACCATCAACTACCGCACGCTCAAGCCCGAAAAGGACGGCTTGTTCTGCGAGAAAATTTTTGGCCCTACCAAAGACTGGGAATGCGCCTGCGGCAAGTACAAGCGCGTTCGCTTCAAGGGCATCGTGTGCGAGCGCTGCGGCGTCGAAGTTACCCGCAGCAAGGTTCGCCGCGAGCGCATGGGCCACATCGAGCTTGCGGCTCCCGTGAGCCACATTTGGTACTTCAAGGGCTCCCCGAGCCGTTTGGGCTACCTGCTCGACATTGCCCCGAAAGAGCTCGAGAAGGTTCTGTACTTCGCCAGCTCCATTGTGACCTGGGTCGATACCGAGGCTCGCGATGAGGATGTCGAAGAGTTGCGCGACGAGCTCGCCGCCGACCTTGAAGAACTCGATGCCGAGCGCGATCGCCTGATTGAGGCCACCCGCCGCCTTTCCACGGAATACGTTCCGGAAGACGACGAGTTCGCCGACGAGATCGACGACGACGAGCGCATGGAGCCCGAAGAGGTCGAGGCTGAAATCGCCGACATCTATGACGAATACAACGAGCGCAAGGCTCTGCGTACCGAGGCGTTCGACGCGTTCTTGAAGATTGTGCCGAAGCAGCTCGTGCCCGACGAGGCCCTGTATCGCGAGATGCGCATGAACTACAGCGACTACTTCCATGGTGGAATGGGCGCCGAGGCCGTGCGCGACCTGCTCGACGACATGGACCTGGAAGCCGTTGCTGAAGAGCTCAAAGATACCATCGAGAATGGCAAGGGCCAGAAGCGCGCCAAGGCTATTAAGCGCCTGAAGGTCGTTGACGCTTTCATGAAGAGCGACAACAAGCCTTCCGACATGATTCTTGACGTCATTCCGGTTATCCCGCCCGATTTGCGCCCCATGGTGCAGCTCGACGGTGGCCGCTTCGCAACGAGCGACCTCAACGACCTGTATCGTCGCGTGATCAACCGCAACAACCGTTTGAAGCGCCTGCTCGACCTCGGTGCTCCCGAGATCATCGTGAACAACGAGAAGCGCATGCTTCAGGAAGCTGTCGACTCGCTGTTCGACAACGGCCGTCGTGGCCGCCCCGTCACGGGTCCGGGCAACCGTCCGCTGAAGTCGCTCTCTGACATGCTCAAGGGCAAGCAGGGCCGCTTCCGCCAGAACCTGCTGGGCAAGCGCGTCGACTACTCCGGCCGTTCGGTTATCGTCGTTGGTCCTCAGTTGAAGATTCATCAGTGTGGCCTGCCGCAGCAGATGGCTCTGGAGCTGTTCAAGCCCTTCGTCATGAAGCGCCTGGTCGAGCTCGAGTACGCCGCCAACATCAAGGCTGCTAAGCGCGCTGTCGACCGTGGCGCAAGCTACGTGTGGGACGTCCTCGAAGAAGTCATCGTCGACCACCCCGTGCTGCTGAACCGCGCACCTACCCTGCACCGTCTGGGCATCCAGGCCTTCGAGCCCGTGCTCGTCGAGGGTAAGGCCATCAAGCTGCACCCGCTGGTCTGCACCGCGTTCAACGCCGACTTCGACGGCGACCAGATGGCTGTGCACGTGCCGCTGGGCAACGAAGCCCAGGCTGAGGCTCGCGTGCTCATGCTGTCCGCCAACAACATCAAGTCGCCGGCTCATGGCCGCCCGCTGACCATTCCTACCCAGGACATGATCATCGGTATGTACTTCCTCACCACGGTTCGCGATGGCTTCCCGGGCGAGGGCCGCGTCTTCGCGAGTGTCAAGGACGCTTTCGACGAGTTCGAGGCTGGTACGGGCGTTGACATTCAGGCTCGCATTTCGGTGCGCGCTACGCGCGACATGCAGATCGCGAAGTCGTTCAGCGATTTCGAGACCGTGAAGGCTGGCGAGCGTTTCGAAACGAGCATCGGCCGCATCATCTTCAACAATGTGCTGCCTGAGGACCATCAGTTCGTCAACTATGTTGTGAACAAGAAGGAAATCGGCCGCCTCATCGAAGAGTGCTCGAACCGCTACGACGTTTCCGATATGCCGGGCATTTTGGACGGTTTGAAGAACGCTGGCTACCACTACGCCACCAAGGCTGGCATCACGGTGTCTGTTTTCGACGCCACCATGCCGCCGAACAAGGCTGAGCTGCTCGCCGCCGCCGACGCCAAGGTCGACGCGATCGATGAAGACTACGAGATGGGCCTCATGAGCCCTGAAGAGCGCCATAAGCAGGTCGTTGACATTTGGAACGACACCACCGAGGAAATCGGCGAAGCCATGGCTGCCAACTTCGACCAGTACAACCCCATCTACATGATGGCCGACTCTGGTGCTCGTGGTAACATCAAGCAGATTCGCCAGCTGGCTGGTATGCGCGGCCTCATGGGCAACACCAAGGGTGGCACCATCGACCGCCCGGTTAAGTCGAACTTCCGCGAGGGCCTTTCGGTTCTGGAGTACTTCATCTCCACGCACGGCACTCGTAAGGGTATGACCGATACCGCTCTGCGTACGGCTGACTCGGGTTACCTGACCCGTCGTCTGGTCGACGTCGCGCAGGACGTTATCGTTCGCGAGATCGACTGCGGCACGCCCGAGGGCGTTCCCTATCCGCTGCACAACGAGAAGGGCGAGATCGACGAGAACCTCATCGGTCGCTGCCTGCTCGAGGACACGGGCGATCTGCTCGCTGGCGATTACATCACCAGTATGGATCAGCTCAAGGCGTTTGAGGCTGCCGGCATTGACACGGTCGTCATTCGCACGGTCATGACCTGCCACGCTGAGCATGGCGTGTGCCAGAAGTGCTACGGTTGGGATTTGGCCACGGGCCGTCCGGTGAACATTGGCACTGCAGTCGGCATTATCGCCGCTCAGTCCATTGGCGAGCCGGGCACGCAGCTCACCATGCGTACGTTCCACGCCGGCGGCGTTGCTGGCGACGACATTACGCACGGTCTGCCTCGTGTTACCGAGCTTTTCGAGGCTCGCAAGCCTAAGGGCCAGGCTGTGCTCGCCGAAATCGCAGGTACCCTGCAGATTACCGGCGACAAGACCACCAAGACGCTCACCGTGCATGACACCGAGGGCAACTTCCGTGAGTACGTCGTTTCGGCGCGCGCGCAGATGCTGCCTGGCATCATCAACGGCTGCGCTGTGAAGGTTGGCCAGCAGCTCACCAAGGGTTCTGTGAACCCGCACGACTTGCTGCGTTTGACCGACCCGAACACCACGCTGCGCTACATCGTTGCCCAGGTCCAGGACGTGTACGTGTCCCAGGGCGTAGACATCAACGACAAGCACATCGAGGTCATCGCGCGCCAGATGCTGCGCAAGGTCGTTGTCATGGAGGCTGGCGATTCCGAGCTTCTGCCCGGCCGCCAGGTGAACCGCCACGAGTTCGAGCGCGTTGCCAACGAACTCATTGCAGAAGGCAAGCAGCCTCCCGTGGGCCAGCCCCTGCTGCTCGGCATCACCAAGGCTTCGTTGGCCACCGACTCGTTCCTGTCGGCCGCGTCGTTCCAGGAGACCACCAAGGTTCTCACCGACGCCGCAATCGAGGGCAAGACCGACGTGCTCGCCGGCCTGAAGGAGAACGTCATCATCGGCAAGCCGATTCCTGCTGGTACGGGTCTTCCTCGCTACCACAAGGTCGGCCTCACCTACAAGGGTGCTCCCGTGCATCCCGAGGGCGAGGAACAGCTGCCCGATTACGCGCCGCGTGAGCTTCGCGAGATCGAAGACCTGCTGCCTCAGCCTCAGGACTGGTCGCTCGACGAGAACTACATGGGTGGCTACGGCAACTACTTCGGCGGCGGCAGCTTCCGCGGTGGCCGCGCCAACCAGCTCTCCGACGAGGATGCGCGTCTGTACCTCTACGACGACCTGGGTGTTTCGCAGCGCTGGGCCAACAAGTTCAGCGAAGCGGGCATCGAGACCGTTGGCGACTTGGTCGGCTACACCGAAGATGAGCTCCTGCGCATCGAGGGCATTGGCGCCAAGGCTATCGAAGAGCTCAAGACCGGCCTCTCTGAGCATAGCCTGAGCTATCTCATCGAGGACGACCTGGCTGCGTCTAACGACGATATGAGCCAGCTGCTCGACATGGTGTTCAGCCCCGACGACACGGTGCTCATCGGCGGCGATTCGCCGGCGACGTTCAGCACCGAAGGCGAGGAAATGCTGGGCGAGGCTCTGCCCCCGCGCAGCTACCATCGTGACCTGAGCGAACTCGACGCCCTGCTGGGCGGCCTGGGCGACTTGGGCTTCGGTGAAACGAGCGAGAAGCACGAAGCTGAGTCTGACGAAGACGAAGAGTAACGTGCGCATCGCGTAAGCGTTTATGAGAATGCCGCTCCGGGAAACCGGGGCGGCATTTTTGCGTTTGAGGCCAGGAGCCTACTGCAAAATGCTTCTTTGCTGCGCGCCTCATTCGCGCCGACGGTGGGGCGGGCGGGTGCAAACTATGGCAAAGATACGAATCATGGGCGCGGCTCGCGCCCATTTGCCCGCTGGAGCCGCATGCTTGTGTTAGGGTTGGCCGAGGAATACGTAAAAAGCCGGTAAGGGCGAGAGAAGGTACGCGACATGGCGAGCGCTGGAAAGGCCAAAAAGAAGCAGCGAAATCTTGCGGCTTTGGAAGTCATCGAGGAAATCAAGCAACGCGCGGCGGGCATGGAGAAAGAACTCATTGCCGAGCGCCGCTATTTCCATAAGCATCCCGAGCTGTCGCTGAAAGAGACCGAGACGGCGAATGCCCTTTGCTGGCGCCTTGCTTCCATGGGCATTGAATACACTCGCGTTCCCGAAAACGGCATTATCGCGACCATTAAGGGCACGGCGCCCGACGCCTATGACGCGGAAGGGAACCCGCGCCGTCGCATCGCCTTGCGAAGCGACATTGATGCGCTGCCCGTAACCGAGCTTACGGGCGCTCCGTATGCGTCGAAAAACGAGGGCGTCATGCATGCGTGCGGCCACGACTGCCATATGTCCATGCTGCTCGGCGCAGCGCGCATTCTGCTGGGCATGACCGACGAAATTCACGGCGAAGTGCGCCTGCTATTCCAGCCCGCCGAAGAATGCTCCGTTGGCTCCCGCATGATGATCAAGGCGGGGGCGCTCGATGGCGTCGACACGATTTTCGGCACGCATATTTGGAGCGAAGTCGATGCGGGAACCATCTCATGCGCACCTGGCCAGCGCATGGCGAACACCGACTGGTTCCGTGTCGACATCAAGGGCGTGAGCGCCCATGGCTCCATGCCCCACAAGGGCGTCGACGCCGTGGTGGTTGCGGCCGAAATCGTGGTGGCGCTGCAGGTTCTCGTAAGCCGCGACATTTCCCCATTCGAGCCCCTCGTCGTTACCGTGGGCGAAATCCACGGCGGCGAGGCTCGCAACATCATGGCAGGCTCGGCCTATCTTACGGGCACGATTCGTACATGGAGCGACAAAACGCGCAAAGCCATGCCCGAGCGCCTGGAGCACCTTATCCAGCGTTCGGCGAAAGCGTTCAACGCGAAGGCGAAGCTCACGTATCAAGAAGGCAATGCCGGCCTGTCGAACGATTCCGAATGCGCCGAGCGTTGCCGTAAGTCTGTCGTGAAGCTGTTCGGCGAAGAGGCGGTAAGCGATTACGAAGGCACCCTCGCGGGCGAAGACTTCAGCGAATACCTCGATATCGTTCCCGGCGTGTTCGTCTTCCTCGGCTGCCGCAACCCCGATGTTGATGCGGTGTATCCTCAGCACAGCGGGTACTATACGGTCGATGAAAGCGTTCTGAAAAACGGTGCGGCGCTTGCCGCGCAATACGCCATCGATTTTCTGGCAGAATAGCGCCGGGCGAACGCAGGCGCGAAACCCAACTACGACGGTACCGATTGAGAGCCAAGGAGACCTCTATGGATGAGCAGCAGATGAACGAAGGCCTTTTATGCGACGCCGATCGCCAGCTCATCGCAAGTGCTGCTCGCTTGCAGAAATATGTCGAAGCCCCCGTTCCCGCAGAACTTCTTAATGAGTTGTCGGACGATTTGCTGAATCTCGCTTTCATTCCGTATGCGTCGAGGTCGAAGCTTTCGAGCCTGTATGGGCCGGGCCTCGACTTCATGAGCCTTATCAGCGCCGACTGGCGTGAAGCGTTTTCTCAGGGCGCCTTGCGCATGCATAATGAGCGTACCATCAGCTTCCCGACGCGTATCGAGATGGCGAACGGCGAGGCTGTCGAGGTCTCCATCTCCGAGAATGCGCAGGAAGGCGGGTCTGCGTGGTTTCTGTCGTACGTTCCCATCGTTGAGCATATGAAGCTGCGCCGCGATTGCATTGCCGAGGCGCAGGCCGAGTCGGAAAAGCCGCGACTTCCTAAAGAGCCGCTCCCTGCGCTTATGGAAGACGGCTTTGCGGGCATGCAAGAGTCCGAAGATTACCTCGTGAACCCCGTCCCTCTCGCCGTTTTGAACGAGCTCGATTCAATGGATGCCGCGTTTTCTTCGTTCGTCTGGGTGTCGCAGCGCCGCAACGAACAGATTGCCGAATACGAGCAGCGCAATATCGACGTGCTGGAACTGCTGAACCGCGATTGGGAGTATGCGCTGTCCCATCGCGTGCTTCGGTATTACGAAGGCAAGGTCATTTTCCCCGTGAGTATCGTGCGCGATGACGGGGAGACGCTCGTCGAGGTTTCCATCAAGCGCGATCGCGGGGCGGAAAGGCCAGGCGCGATGCCGTGGCACGTCTGCTTCGTGGACAACTTCGCGCGGCAAAAGGTGCGCGCTGGCCAGGCGCTTTTCGACTGGGCCTACCTGGGCAATTTCGACGACACGATCGAAAGCCTCGCCGAGATGGCGCTCGCTGAAAAGTGGGGATTCGAGGCCGACGACGAACCGAAGTCGAATTCGATTCTCAAAAGCTATCTCACGTATACCTTCTATAGGTTGCAGGCTGAGGGCAAAGTGCTCGAAAACCGCGAAAGGGGAATCGCCGCATTCAACACGGGCCTTGTCGACGCAACGTACGAGGCGATTTATGCGTGCTTTTCTCCGTCGAACATGGAGCTGCCGTGGCGCTTCGAGGCGTTCTGCAAAGCGGGTTCGAGAATGTGGGGAAAGAAGCTCGTGGCTTCGTTTGAGCCCTTGCCGCAAAGGGCATCGTATTTCGAAAAGAAGGACGACCTGCTCTTCGACGGAAGCCGAACGCTCCAGCGCGATGTCGACCACATTCTTCTCGACAACATCGATCGATTGCCGAAGGCATTTCTTGCTGAAGAACTTCGTGGCGCAAACGATGCGATTGAGGCGCTCGACAAAACGATGCATGCCGAAGACGACACGTCGAGGCGCGCCGCATACGATGAGCTTCGCGAGGCCGTCGAGGACAACGTGAAAATCAAGCGCAGGCTTATCAACAGGCTCGATGACGCCATCGAGCTTGCCCAAAAGCGCGTTGAGTGGAATTTCAAAACGGCCGTTCCGGCGTTTTATCCCACGAAGAACACGATGAGCCTGCTCCTCCCGCTCGACCTCACCGAAAACGAGCAGCCCGATGTCGCGCTCGTCGTTGAGCTTATGGAATCGGGGGCCTACATCGGCCAAACGATTCTCACCATGAAGATGGCCTACAACAACGCGAGGCTCATCTGTCGGCCCGACAGCGATTGGCTCAACACATCGCTGCGCCTTTCCTAAAGAAATATGAAGAGCGCCCCGTTTCGGCATGAAGCGGGGCGTTTTGGTTATGGGGCATGCGGTTCTTCGGCGCGCTGCGGCCATTTTGCATTGATTCGTATAGTTTTTGCCGCTTGCGCACTTTAGGCGGCGAAAGCGCACGCATACCGTTAGAATGGCTTTCGAAACATGGTGGAAACTTTTATGAAGGCACGCCACGGCCTCGTTTTCGCTGAACGAACAATCGATTTAGGAGCCCGCATGAACGCCGACCTCACGAGTCGTTATGGAACCATGGTCTTCTCCGATCACGTTATGAAGGAATATCTGCCCTCTGACGTGTATAAGAAGCTTTCTGAAACCGTGAAGGAGGGCAAGCCGCTCGACCTTGATGTGGCAAACGCCGTCGCCCACGGCATGAAGGAATGGGCTCTCAAGCATGGCGCCACGCATTTCGCGCATTGGTTCCAGCCCCTTACGGGCATCACGTCGGAAAAGCACGACGCGTTCCTCGATCCGGTGGGCGATGGCACGGCAATCGTGAAATTCTCGGGCAAAGAGCTCGTTCAGGGCGAGCCCGATGCATCGAGCTTCCCCAATGGCGGCTTGCGCGCAACGTTTGAGGCGCGCGGTTATTCCGCATGGGATCCCACGAGCCCTGCGTTCATCAAGGACGAAGTGCTGTGCGTGCCCACGGCGTTTTGCTCTTATTCGGGCGAGGCGCTCGACAAGAAGACGCCGCTTTTGCGCTCTATGGCCACGCTCGACAAGCAGACGAAGCGCGTGCTTTCCCTGTTCGGCAAAAACCCCGCTCATGTCACGGTCAACGTGGGTACCGAGCAGGAATACTTCCTTATTTCTGAAAAAGATTACGAACGCCGCCAAGACCTTATCGTGTGCGGCCGCACGCTGTTCGGCGCGCCTCCGTGCAAGGGCCAAGAGCTCGACGAGCATTATTTCGGCGCCATTCGCCCTACGGTGAATTCGTTCATGAAGGAGCTCGACGACGAGTTGTGGGGCTTCGCGGTTGCCGCGAAAACCAAGCACAACGAAGTCGCGCCTTGCCAGCATGAGCTCGCCCCGGTGTTCTGCAACGCGAACCGCGCGGTTGACGAGAACCTGCTCACCATGGAAATGATGAAGCTGCTCGCGAGCCACCATGGCCTCGTGTGCCTGCAGCATGAAAAGCCGTTTGAAGGCATTAACGGCTCGGGCAAACATAACAACTGGAGCTTCGGCACCGAGGATGAGAACCTGCTCGACCCGGGCGACACGCCTGAGGCGAACCTGCAGTTCATCGTATTCCTCACCTGCGTCATCGAAGCGGTCGACAATTATCAAGACTTGCTGCGCATGAGCGTTGCGAGCTGCGGAAACGACCATCGCCTGGGCGCGCACGAGGCCCCGCCGGCCATTATCTCGATCTTCTTGGGCGATGAGCTTTCGAGCATCATCGACGCGCTTACCTCGGGCGAAACCGCCGCGCATACGCTGCGCGAGCAGCTCGACTTCGGCGTTGACGTGCTGCCGAACCTCGAGCGCGACACGACCGACCGCAACCGTACGAGCCCCTTCGCCTTCACGGGCAACAAGTTCGAATTCCGCATGCCGGGTTCCAGCGTGAATGTGTCCGATGCGAACACCGTGCTCGATACCGCCGTGGCGAAAACGCTCAAGGAATTCGCTGACGCCATGGAGGCGCGCGGCGACATGGAATTCGAGCATGCCGCGCTCGATTGGGTGCGCAAGAGCCTGCAGGCGCACAAGCGCATCCTGTTCTCGGGCGACGGCTATTCCGAGGAATGGCACGCCGAAGCCGAGCGCCGCGGCCTGTGCAACTTCGCCACGACCGCCGATGCGCTGCCGTGCTTCGTTGCCGAGAAGAACCTTGATCTGTTCTCTGAGATGGGCGTGCTTTCGCCCGTCGAAGCGCGCAGCCGCTATGAGGTGAAGCTTGAGAAATACAACAAGCTCATGAACATTGAGGCGAACACCATGGAGGTCATGGCGCGCCGCACGTATTTGCCGGTAATCAGCGCGTATGCAACGAAAATCGCCAAGGGCATTACCACGGTGACCGCCGCGATGCCCGATGCGCCCATGTCGCATGAGCGCCGCGAGCTCAAGACGCTCACCGAAGGCGTGAACGCGATTTACGATGGTCTCGATGCGTTGCGCGATGCCCATGTCGCGGCCGAGGCGATTGCCGATTCCCAAGAGCAGGCCAACGCGTACGCCCACAAGGTGCGCCCCGCGATGGATGCTCTGCGCGCGGCCGTCGATGCCATGGAGCCCATCGTCGCAAGCGACTATTGGCCCGTTCCGACGTACGACGACATGCTGTTCTACTGCTAGCCTGGCCTTGCAGTCAGGCTCACAGGCCCGCGCCCGCCGACGTTTATTCGGCAGACCTGTTAAATGCTCTGAGCGTTTAACAGGTCTGCGGGTGACGCATTGGCGCCAATGATAGAATGACACGAAGCGAAAGGGGCCGCATGCCCCTTTCTTGTTGTGGCGATATTCGCGAGGTGACATATATGGGAATTCGTGCGGCGGCTGCCGTGGCTTTGGGCAGGGCGGCCCGATGGGGCGGCGAGACGTTCATGCATCGCTCTGCGGGAAATATCCCGGGCGCTATGGCGCTTAAGGTCGATCCTACGGTTTTGGTTGACCTGGCGAAAAAGGTGAATCCCGTGGCCGTGATTTCGGGTACGAACGGCAAAACCACCACCACGAACCTCGTTGCCGACTGCTTGCAAACCGCAGGCGTGCCGTTGTATTGCAATCGCGAGGGAAACAATCTGCAATCGGGCATCGTGACGTCGCTCATGCTCGCGCCCGACACGTCGAAGGTCGTTGACGCGGCAAGCGCCGCGCATGCGCCTGTGGGCTGCTTCGAGTGCGATGAGATGTATACCAAGTATGTGCTGCCTCGCCTTCGCCCGCATTATTTCATGCTGTTGAACCTGTTCCGCGACCAGCTCGACCGCTTTGGCGAAATCGACCGCATTCAGGCCACCATCGCCGAAGCGCTCGCGAAAACGCCCGAAACCACGTTCGTGTTCAACGGCGACGATCCGCTGTGCGCGGCCATCGCCGACCGCATTCCCAACAAATCGCTCGCGTTCGGCATCGCAAGCGACATGGGCCTTTCCGCCGACCGCATTTCCGACAGCCGTTTCTGCCAAAAGTGCGGCGGCGCGCTGGAATACGACTACGTGCACTACGGCCAGCTCGGCGCCTACCGTTGCCCCGATTGCGGATGGGCTCGCCCTAAGCTCGCTTTCGCGGCGACGAATGTGCGCCTTGAGGAAGACGGCTTCGTGTTCGATATCGATGGTCGCAGCGTGCACACGGGGCATACGGGCGCCTACATGGTGTACAACGTGCTTGCCGCCTATGCCATTTCGAAGCTGTCGAGCATCGTGCCTTTCGAAAACTATCAAGCCGCCGTGCGCGAATACCATCCGACGAACGGCCGCCTTCAAACGTTTGATTTGGGAGAACGCAAGGTTATGACGAACCTCGCGAAGAATCCCACGGGCTTCAACCAGAATATTCGCATCGTGCTCAACGAACGCGGCCGCGTGCTGGCGCTGTTCGTGAACGACAACGACGCCGACGGCCACGACGTGTCATGGTTCTGGGATATCGATTTCGAGCGCTGGTCGCAAATCGAGGGCCTGCGCGCCTTTGTGGGCGGCACGCGCGCGAACGATATGCAGGTGCGTTTGAAGTATGCGGGCATTCAAGCCGAAATCGTCGAGAACGTCGCCGACGTGCTGGCTGCGACAAGCGCCGACGATGGCAAGGTGTACATCATCGCGAACTACACCGCGTTGCCGGCCGTTCGCCGCGAGCTCGAAGGCCTTGAAGCCGCCGCGAAGGGGGAGGAATAAGCCATGGTCGATTCTTTGAAATGGGCCCACATGCCCTCGGTGCGCGACGACGTGAAGCCGCTTACTATCGTGCATCTGTTCCCCGAGCTTTTGAATCTTTACGGCGATGGCGGCAACGTGATCGCCCTTACGCGCCGTTTGCAGTGGCGCGGTTTGCCCGTTGAGGTGCGCGAGATTGGCATGGGCGACGCCATGGATTTCTTGCAGGCCGATATCGTATTCATCGGCGGCGGCGCCGATCGAGAGCAAATGATCGTGAAAGACGCCATGGTCGCGCGAAAAAGCGAGCTTTCCGCCTATGTGGCCGATGGCGGCGTGATGCTCGCGGTATGCGGCGGCTACCAGTTCTTGGGCCATAGCTACGCCATGGACGACGTGGTGGTCGAGGGCCTTGGAGTCATCGATATGGAAACCGTGCGCGGCGAGGGGCGTCTTATCGGCAATGCCGTTATCCAAAGTGACATCTGCGACGCCCCAATCGTCGGTTTCGAAAACCATGGTGGGCGCACGACGCTCGGCCCCAACGCAAAGCCGCTTGGCCGCGTGCTCGGCAAAACGTTCGGCAACAATGGCGAAGACGGCTTTGAGGGCGTGCACCAGGGCAACCTCATTGGCACCTACCTGCATGGCCCCCTGTTGCCGAAAAACCCGCAGGTCGCTGACTATCTTATTGCGCAGGCCTACGAACGCCGCGGCGACGCGCTGGAGCTGGCGCCGCTCGATGATGCCATTGAGCTTGAGGCAAATCGAGTGATGGCGAAACGTTTGAATGTGTGATAATAAACACAGTTATCGCTGAATTTCTGGCGATGGGTGGATTGCGCGGCGCGTGGGCAGCTTGCTCGCGACCGACAGCACCTCTCAATAATGCGTGGATTGTAAGAAGGTACTGTATGGCGTTGCAAAAAGCGGTGATGTCCCAAGAAGATGTCTTGGACAGCAAGGATGTCGAGGCCCAAGGGCCAGCCGACGCTTCGGTGACTCCTTCCGTGTTCGATGATCCTCAAGGTATTCAACGTCGTCTTTTTCAGGCTATGTCGTTTACGGCCGAGGGCCACTATCTCTTTGTGTGCGACATGGCAAGCAATTGGTCGCGCTGGTCGCATAACGCAGTGATCGATTTCGGCTTGCCGGGCGACATGATGCACGATATCGGCCCTATTTGGATTGAGCATATTCACCCTTCCGAGCGCGAGGCGTGGTCCAATGATATCGAGCAAGTCTTTTCTGGCAAAAAGAAGGTTCATCGTCTTACATATCGCGCGAAAAACGCATCGGGGCGCTATGTGACGGTCGATTGCCAAGGCGTTGTGATGGAAGGCGGTTCCGACGAGCCGCGCATATTTGCGGGAACCATCGTGAATCGCAACATAACGGCGGGAAGCGACCCGATAACAGGCATCGATGACGTTCGCGAGCTGAATGCCGAGTTGGCGCACAGGCGCGAAAACA
>CAKUEV010000016.1 GCA_934646845.1 uncultured Slackia sp. | reverse complement strand
AAGAACACCGAAAAGAAGCTCGACGCGCTCGAGGAGCATGTCGAAGAGCTGCTGGCTGCGAAGAAATAGCGCGCTGGCCTGGGTTTTGTGCATATGCGATTGGAGCGGTGGGTGCTACGGGCGCCTGCCGCTTTTCTTTTCCGCGATGGGGCGCGCTTGGCGATGGGGTGCCCGGTGTTCATTCGCGGCGGTGCTCGTTCGCGCTTGCGTGCAGCCTTTTTGGGCTTTTCCCGCTTGGCGTTCAAGTGTCGTACAATACACCCACGCAATCGAACGGGCCGCCGCGTGCGGCGCGTCGTTTTCCCAGATAGGAGATGTACGTTGAAGGCTTTGATTCCCGCTGCGGGCATGGGCACGCGCTTCCTTCCCGCCACCAAGGCTCAGCCGAAAGAAATGCTGCTCGTGGTCGACCGCCCCGTTATTCAGTACGTGGTCGAAGAAGGCTTGGCGTCGGGCGCCGACGAGGTCGTTATCGTGAACAGCCGCGATAAGAAGTCCATCGAGAAGCACTTCTCGCCCGATCCGGAGCTCGTGGCAACGCTGCGCGCCCGCGGCAAAGACGCCTACGCCGACGAGGTCGAGCGCGTTGGCAACCTCAACGTTTCCTATGTTTACCAGGACGAGCCGCTGGGTCTGGGCCACGCGATTCATTGCGCAGCCGAGAAAACCGCCGATGAGCCGTTCTTCGTGCTGTTGGGCGACGTCATCGTGCCCGACAACAACATTTGCCCGCGCATGCTCGAGGTTTCCCGCGCGCACGGCGGCGCAAGCGTGATCGCCGTGCTGCCCGTTCCCGACGAGCAGGTGCACCGCTTCGGCATCATCGACGGCGCGCCCGTCGAAGGTGAAGACGGTGTGTGGAAGGTGAACAGCCTGGTCGAGAAGCCGGCGCTTGAAGACGCTCCGTCGAACCTCTCGGTGTTTGGTCGCTACCTGCTTTCGGCTCGCGTCATGGAGCTTTTGGCCGACGCCAAGCCCACCGTGGGCGGCGAAATCCAGCTCACCGACGCGCTTGACGCGGTGCTTGCTGAAGAAGAAATGTACGCTGTCGTCATTTCTGACGAAGACGGCTTCGACACCGGCACGGTTGAGACCTGGCTCGACACCAACAACAAGCTGTACGCTCGCAAGAACGGCTAGACTGAAAAATTGCACGAGAGAACGGGGCGCCATACGGTGCCCCGTTTTTCTAGCGCCTTATCTTGTGGAGCAAAAGGCACCTACGGATAGTTGCTGTTTTATTAGCTCGTGGTAGAGGGCCTGCCTGTATGTTATAATCCGAACAAATGTTTGGTTATAGCGATGTGGGTTGGAGGTGAGATGGAAAACGAGATTGTGCTATTCGAATCGGAAGACGATCAGGTAAAGCTCAATGTCGAATTCGACGGCGAAACGGTATGGCTGACAAAAGAGCAGATGGCGGCGCTTTTCGGGAGAGACAGGTCGGTGATTTCCCGCCATATCTCTAATATTTTTAGGGAAGGGGAAATCCTCGAAGAAGGCAATGTGCATTATTTGCACATTGCAAATTCAGACAAGCCGGTCGCGTTCTACAACCTCGACGTTATCATCTCGGTCGGTTATTTCCTGCACCGTGCTCGGGGTGCAAATTTGGCTGCCTCTGTCCATTTCGCTGTACACGCATGCGCGTGAACCTGGTTAATATCGCTCCTATCAGGCACATCGATAGGAGGAAGCTATGTACGAGCCGTCGAAAATCATGCAGTCGTTCTTCATCGCGGGGTTTCAGTTCCACGATGGCGCGCTGGTGCTTAAGAAACTCAAGGCCGGCAAGAAGCTCGAACTCGTAGCCGAGCCCGACAATCCGCACGACCCCGATGCCGTGGCGATTTACCGCAAAGGTGTGCATCTTGGCTACGTCCCCGGCGATAGCAACGCCGCCATTGCGCAACTGCTGCGTTTCGGCCATGCCAACGTGCTTGAATGCCGCATTATGCAGGTCGACAAAAAGGCCGATCCGTGGAAACAGGTGCGTGTGGGAATCTACGTTACTGACAATCGTAAACAGAAAAAGGCGGAATAGCCGTGTGTTCCGCGTTTGGGTAGGACGCCCCGTTCGAATGGGGCGTTTCTCTTTGTGCATGGGCTGGTTTTCGAAAACGTTTACCCAGCACGCGCTTTCGCGCGGTATCCTACAAGTAGTAATGGGATATGAAAGAGGAGCAGCCTCTATGAACGGATTCAATGCATTCGGCGCGCAGGTGGGCGGAAGTCGACCCGCCAAGCAGCAAGACGTTTCGAGCTTGCTGCGCGATGTGGCGCCCCTGGGTTCCCGCGCAGCTGCGAATGCGAGCGATTTTTCGCCCGAGCGCTTGGCCGAAATCGCCCAAAACGAGCGCCGCTGGTCGTGGGTCGAGGTTGACCTGGGCGCTATTCGCAACAACATCGCCGTGGCCAAGCGCCGCCTGAAGCCTGGGTGCCGCCTGCTGGCCGTGGTGAAGGCTGACGCCTACGGGCATGGTTCGGTCGAGGTCGCCAAAACCGCGCTTTCTGCGGGCGCTGCCTACCTTGCGGTGGCAACGGTGCAAGAAGGCGTGAAGCTGCGCGAGGCGGGCATTACCGCGCCTGTGCTCATGCTTTCCGAGCCCCCCGAGGCCGCTATTCCGCTGCTTTTGAACTACAACATCATGCCGAGCGTGTATACCGCGGAATTTGCCGTGGCCTATGGTGAGGCGGCCGACGCGCATGGGCTGCGCGCCCCGTTCCATTTGGCGCTCAACACCGGCATGAACCGCATTGGCGTGCGCTTCGACGAAGCGGTCGAGTTCGTGCGTCAAATCAGCTTTCATCGCGCGCTCGAGCATGTGGGCACGTTCACCCATTTCGCCACTGCCGACTGCCCCGAAACGCTCGACTTCAACATGCAGTTCCGCCGCTTCACCGAGGCCATCTCCGACATGCGCGTTGCGGGCATTAACCCGGGCATCGTGCACTGCGCGAACTCCGCGGCGCTTTTGCGCTACCCCGATACGCATCTCGATATGGCGCGTTTCGGCATTTCGCTGTACGGCTTCCATCCGTGCCCCGAAACGGTGGGTTATTTCGATCTGCGCCCGGCCATGAGTGTGCACGCGCGCATCACGAATGTGAGCCAGCCTCCCATGAGCGAGGGCGTGAGCTACGGCTTGCATTACCGCTCCACCGGCAGCGTGAAAATTTGCACGCTGCCCATTGGCTACGCCGACGGCTACAACCGTGCGCTCTCGAGCCGCGCCCAGGTTATTTACAACGGCCAGCTTTGCAACCAGGTGGGCAATATCTGCATGGACCAGTGCATGTTCGAGATTGACATGCGCAGCCGCGGCACGCGCCCGCGCCTCGACCCGCAAATCGGCGACGAGGTGCTGCTCGTGGGCGCCCAGGGCGGCGCGCGCATCACCATTGACGACATGGCGGAACAAATCGGCACCATTCCGCATGAGCTGTGCTGCGCCTTCGGCCTGCGCATGCCGAAGGTTTACACGCGCTAAAGAAGGCGAGGGCGCCATGGCCATAGTGAACAGCCATTTTGCAACGGTGCAGGCGAAGGAAGGCGAAGATTCCGCCCAACTTCTGGCCGATATCGAGGGCGTTATTGGTCAGTGCCGTCGCTGCGCTTTGTGCGAGGGTCGCACGAACGTGGTGCCAGGGTTTGGCAATCCTGCCGCCCGCGTGATGCTCATTGGCGAGGCGCCTGGCAAAAACGAAGATTTGCAGGGGCGTCCGTTCGTGGGCGCCGCGGGGCATTACCTTACCGATTTGCTGGCGCTTGCGGGCCTTTCGCGCGACGAGGTGTTCATCGCGAATGTGCTCAAATGCCGCCCGCCGTCGAATCGCGACCCCCATCCCGATGAAATCGCTACGTGCACGCCGTATTTGCGCGATCAGGTGCGTGCCATTGGGCCGGAATTCCTCGTGACCATGGGCAATTTCTCCACGAAGTTCATCCTGAAAACCGAACGCGGCATTACGCGCCTGCACGGTCAGGTGTCCATGGCGGGGCGCTTCAAGGTGTTTCCCGTGTACCACCCCGCGGCGGCGTTGTACGATCCCACGAAGCAGGTGGCTATCGAGGCCGATTTCCGCCGCTTGGGCGAGCTGTTGAAAGGGTAGGGCGCGCGTGACGCTCGGGCTGGGCTGCGTGCGCGGCAGGCCACGGTTCGCTACCGCTCGCCTTTGGCTCGCTATGCGCTCACCTGACGGTGTTTTCATTTTAAAATAAGTGTCGAAATGAACACCGACGGCCTGTCGCGCGCACAGCCCAGCCCGAGTGCGACGCAGCGAAAGCGATTTTAAAAAGGAACTAACGCATGACTGAAGAATTCGACCCGAAAGTGTACCTGCAGCAAGGCGCGTGGCGTGACGTTCGCCTGGGCCTGCATCGTACGGAAGAGCTGCTCGAGCGCCTGGGCTGCCCGCAAGACAGCCTGCGCATCGTGCATGTGGCAGGCACGAACGGCAAGGGGTCGACGTGCGCGTTCGCCGCGGGCATTCTGCAGGCGGCGGGCTATAAGGTTGGCCTGTTCACCTCGCCGTATGTGCTGCGTTTCAATGAACGCATTCAGGTGAACCGCGAAGATATTTCCGACGAAGACCTGCTCGCTGTGGCGCTTGAGGTGCGCGAAGCGGCCGAGCAGATGGACGAGCAGCCCACGGCGTTCGAGCTCATCACGGCGGCGGCGCTGCTGCGTTTTGCGCAGGTCGGCTGCACGGCCGTGGTGCTTGAGGTGGGTTTGGGCGGCAGGCTCGACTCCACGAATGTCGTCACGCCCGAGGTGTGCGCCATTACTTCGATCGCGCTTGACCACACGCATGTGCTTGGCGACACCATCGCCAAAATCGCACACGAGAAGGCCGGCATCATCAAAGCCGGTATTCCCGTGGTGAGCTACAAGCAGAAGCCCGAAGCCGAGGCCGTTATCATGCAGCGTGCCCGCGAGGTGGGCGCACCGGTGAGCGTGCCTCGCTTTGGTCGCATTCATGCGCATGCGGAAGGCCTGCACCAGGTGTTTTCTTACGATGGCTTCACCGATGTGCACTTGAAGCTCGCGGGCACCTATCAGCCGAACAACGCCGTGATGGCTATTGAAATTGCGCGCGTGCTGCGTGGACGTGGGTTCGAAATTTCCGACGAGGCCATTAAGACGGGCCTCGAGGCCACGGTGTGGCAGGGTCGCTTCGAGGTGGTGCGCGATAATCCCACGGTGATTGTCGACGGCGGCCACAACGAACAAGGCGCCAATGTGTTGGCGGCGAGCCTGCGCGAGTATTTCCCGCAGGGCGGCGTGACGTTCGTGATGAACGTGCTGCGCGATAAGAACTACCAGGCCATGATTGATGCCACGTTGCCGCTGGCGGCGCGCTACTTCTGCGCCGAGCCACCCGAAAACGAGCGCGCTTTGCATGCCGACGAGCTTGCCGATGCCATTCGCGAGCGTGAGCTCGAATTTGAGGGCGTGCACGATTACTGCGTGCAGCGTTTGCAGGTGCAGGCCTGCCCGTCGATCGCCAATGCGGTCGAGGGTGCCGTCGAAGCCGCTGGCCCCGACGGCGTGGTGTGCTGTTTCGGCTCGCTCTACGCCATCGCCGACGTGATGGCCGCGCTGAAGAGCTGCTGATTCGTTGTTTGCCCGTTGCCTGCTGCTAAATGTCACCTGTTAAATGCTCGTAGCGTTTAACAGGCGGCGCCTGATCGAGGTTTGGGGCTTGCCTCTTGAATTGCGGGCGGCAGCTTGCGGAATATGTTGACAACGGCACCCTGAGCGGCTCTTTCCCTGTATGTTAGACTGCGAATAATTGCTTGGTGAAAATGATGCAGGCTGGAGCGATATGAAATACGAGATGGTGCTGTTCGAATCGGAAGACGGCGAAGTTAAGCTCGACGTCGAGCTCGTCGGGGGTGCGGTTTGGCTTACCGAAGACCAGATGGCCGCCCTTTTCGAACAAAGCAAAGCGGAAATCGCAAGGCATATTGCGAACGTGTATGAAGAAGGGGGAGCCGACCGCGAGGCGACGTGTGCGAAGTTTGCGCACGTTCAAGCCGAGGGCGGCGCAGGCACCTCGTGCGAAGATGAAGTGTTCAGCCTCGACGTCGTCATCCCTGTCGCCTATCGCGTGAAATCGAAACGTGCCGTCGAATTCCGCCGATGGGCAACGGGCGTGCTGCGTCATTACGTCGTCGACGGCTACGCCGAAAACGAGCGCCGTCTCGCACGGCTGGGGAAAATCGCCCGGGTCGTGGACCGTATTCCGAATTCACCCGAGGCAAAAGACGTCCTTTCGGTCGTCAAGGCGTACACAGGCGCGCTCGATTTGCTCGACGACTACGACCACCAGCGAATCGCGAAGCCGAAGGGCCGCGCGGCGACGTACGTGCTCGAATACGACGAGTGCCGAAGCCTTATCGCGTCAATGAGGTTCTCGCGCGACAGCGACCTGTTCGGCGTCGAGAAGGACGACTCCTTCCGCTCGAGCATCGCGGCGATCTACCAGGGCTTCGGCGGGCAGGAGATGTATCCGACCATCGAGGAGAAGGCCGCGAACCTGCTGTATTTCGTTGTGAAGAACCACTCGTTCCACGACGGCAACAAGCGCATCGCCGCGGCGCTCTTCCTGTATTTCCTGAACATGAACGACGCGTTGTGGGCCGACGGCGCCAAGCGTATTTCCGACAGCGCTTTGGTCGCGCTCACCATCATGATCGCTGAGTCGAAGCCCGACGAGAAAGAGGCCATGGTGGCATTGGCCATGAGCTTTCTGACGCTAGGGTAAGCTGGTTTTCGTCTGGGCGCACGGGCGCGGTCTGCTTTTCGCCGCGCCTTGCCGTGCAGGTGACGGAATACGCTAGGGTCGGTTTCCTAATGCCGACACTTCAACAACGGGCCTTGCTGGAGTTCCGACTCGAAGGAGACAGGGTCAAAAGGCGATTCTCATCGAGAAGAAATAATTACTTCATGGTGCTAAAATCTGTAATCGCAAGTAACTTTTCGCATGGCAATGCAGAAAGTAGGTAATTCAAGTGATTGCAAGAACGCGCTACCTCAATCAATTAAGCCGTTGGAAAGGCAAGCACGTTATAAAGGTTGTAACGGGGATGCGTCGATGCGGCAAATCGACGATTCTTCAGCAATTTCAAGATTTGCTGCGCTCGCAAGGAGTCGATTCGTCGCACATAATCTCGGTCAATTTTGAAGACTATGCCTTCGAGAGCTTGTTGGATCCGCGTGCTCTTCACGCCTATATCATCGAACGGCTTCCCGACGAGGGAATCGCTTATGTCTTCCTTGACGAAGTGCAAAACGTACCCAACTTTCAGAAAGTTGTCGACAGCCTTTTCATCAGGGAAAATATCGATCTCTATATTACGGGGTCGAATGCCTATATGCTTTCGGGAGAGCTCGCCACGCTTCTTTCGGGACGGTATATCTCTATTGAAATGCTGCCGCTTTCGTTTGCTGAGTATGTAGATTGGTGCGGCGATAAGGCCGATTTGCCAAAGAAGTACGTCGACTACCTTGAAAACAGCTCATTTCCCTACGCGCTTGAGCTCGGCGGCAACCCCAAGATGATCGACGAATACTTGCGCGGAATATACAGCACGGTTGTGTTGAAGGATGTTTTGGCGCGCCTGAAGACCGCCGATCCGATGATTCTGGAGAGCGTGCTCCGATTCGTTTTCGACGGCGTTGGCAGCATAGTGTCGACGAAAAAAATCGCGGATACGCTCACTTCCTCCGGACGGAAGATCGATGCTCGCACGGTGGAGCGATATCTTTCGGCATGCATCGACAGCTATATCGTGTATCGCGTGAAGCGCTATGACGTGAAGGGGAAGCAACATCTCAAAACGCTCGATAAGTATTACGCATCCGATATGGGTTTGCGTTCGATGCTTCTGGGGCGCAAATATACCGATGTAGGCCATATTTTGGAGAACGTCGTGTATCTCGAGCTTGTGAGGCGCGGGTACGATGTGTATATCGGTAAAGTTGACGACATGGAAATCGATTTCGTCGCAAGCGGCGTCGATGGTCTTGAATACTACCAGGTAGCCGCAACGGTGCGCGAGGAATCGACCTTGGAGCGCGAGCTGAGGGTGCTTCGCAAGGTGACCGACAACTACCCGAAGTACCTTTTAACGCTCGATGGAGACCCCGCTGCCGATTTTGATGGCATAAAGAAGATGAACGCGTTGGAGTGGTTGCTCGGTGGGCGGCAGTAGGGGCGTGCGAGGTGCGTCGTCGGCCGTCTCACCAGGGGTCCCCAAACCTGTTCAATGCTCGTAGCGTTTAGCAGGTTTGGGGGCGTAGGCCCGCGGGCAAATCGCTCGCAGGGCCTCAGTGGATGCGCTAAACGCTACGAGCATTGAACGCATCCGTCGGCCTTGGGGCGATCTATTTCCCCTGCACCATGGTGAGGGAAATCTTCTTGCGGTCGCGGTCGACTTTTTCTACCCATACGTTCACGGTGTCGCCCACGCGTACTACGTCGCTCGGGTGCTTCACGAAGCGATTGGCGAGTTTCGAAATGTGCACGAGGCCGTCTTGGTGCACGCCGATGTCGACGAACGCGCCGAAATCGACCACATTGCGCACGGTGCCCTTCAGCTCCATGCCCGGCTCAAGGTCGTCGATCGAAAGGGCCGAGCGGCTGAATACGACCTCGGGAGCATCGTCGCGTGGATCGCGACCAGGCTTTTTCAGCTCGTCGATAATATCGATGAGCGTCAGAATGCCGCAGTCGAGTTGCCCGGCCAGCTCGGCCACGCTGCCCGCGCGCTTCTCGATGTCGGGAATGCCGCCGCGTTCGAGCTCGCTCGCCGATACGCCAGCCCGCTTGAGCACCTCGGTTGCCACCGGATAGCTCTCGGGGTGCACGCTTGTGGCGTCGAGCGGGTTTTTGCCGCCCGCGATGCGCAGGAAGCCCGCAGCATTCAGGTAGGCCTTCGGCCCCAGTTTGGGAACCTTCTTCAGCTCGCGGCGGTCGATGAAGGCGCCGTTTTCCTCGCGATAGGCCACGATATTTTTAGCCACCGTCGACGTGATGCCCGAAACGTAGCTCAAAAGGCTCGCGCTGGCGGTGTTCACGTCTACGCCCACGCGGTTTACGACGTCTTCGACCACATATCCCAGCGTGCGCGCAAGTTCGGCCTGGTCAAGGTCGTGCTGGTACTGGCCCACGCCAATCGATTGCGGCGGAATTTTCACGAGTTCGGCCAGCGGGTCTTGCAGGCGGCGGCCAAGGCTCATCGCGCCGCGCACGGTCACGTCGAGGTCGGGGTATTCCTGGCTTGCCAATTCCGATGCCGAATACACCGAGGCGCCGGCTTCGTTCACGATGGTGTAGCGCAAATCGGGCGCCTGCTCGGCGATGAATTCCGACACCACCTCCTCGGTTTCGCGGCTTGCGGTGCCGTTGCCAATCACGATGGTGTTCACGCGGTCTTTCCTCACGAGGCGCGCCAGCTCGCGTTTGGTGCCCGCCACATCGCCGCGTGGCTTGGTGGGATAGACCACGCCGTGGTCGAGCAGCTTGCCGGTTTCGTCCATCACGGCAATTTTGCAGCCGGTTCGATATCCCGGGTCGAGCGCCAGCACGCGCGCGCCGCGCACGGGGCGCGCCGACAGAAGGCCTTCAAGGTTTTTGGCGAACACGTTGATGGCCTCGGTTTGCGCGCGCACGGTGAGCTTCGCGCGGGCCTCGCGTTCGAGCGACGGCGCCATGAGACGCTTGTAGCCATCGGCGATGGCGGAATCGAACACGGGCGCGAACACGCCGTGGCGGCGTGGCCAGCGGGCGCCCAGGCGTGCGGTGGCTTCGTTGGCGTCGACGTTCACGCGCACGCGGAGCTTGCCCTCGCGCTCGCCGCGGTCAATCGCGAGCACGCGGTGGTTGGAAATCTTGCGCAGGGGCTCGTCGTAGTTGTAGTACGGCTCGTAAGGAGTCGCCTCGTCGGCGTTAGTGGCTTCGACCACGATGTCGGCGGTGTTGTGCGTGAACGCGCGCAGGTCGGCGACGCATTCCGGGTCTTCCGCGACGGTTTCGGCTACGATGTCGCACGCGCCCGCGAGCGCTGTCTCGGGCGTGTCGAAGCCGGTTCCTTCCGATATATATGCTGCGGCCGCGTCGAGGGCCGAGCCTTTCGCGGACGCCTGCATAATGATCATGTTCGCGAGCGGCTCGAGCCCCGCTTCGCGCGCTTTCTGCGCGCGGGTCAGGCGCTTTTTGCGGAAAGGCTTGTAGAGGTCTTCAACGCGCTGCAGCTGCTCAGCTTCGCGGATTTGGACCTCGAGCTCGGGCGTGAGCTTGCCTTGGGTGCCAATGAGCGCGATGACGTCTTCTTTTCGCTGCTCAAGGTTGCGCAGATACGACAGCCGCTCGTCGAGCGTGCGCAGCGCGACGTCGTCCATGCCGCCGGTGGCTTCTTTGCGGTAGCGCGCGATGAAGGGAATGGTGTTGCCCTCGTCGATGAGCTTGACGGTTGCTTCGACGTTGTGGGCCTTCAAATTGAGCTCGCGCGCGAGCTGTTCAATCAGATTCATAGAGCTCCTCTTAATTGTGGAGCGCTTATTGTACGCGCACCGTTTCGGCGCCTGCGCATTTGTTGCCCGAATGTGCTAAATGCTCGGAACCTGTTAAATGCTCGTAGCGTTTAGCAGGTTCCGAGCATTTAACAGGTCGCATTTCAAAACAGGGATTTCCTTGCGTTTCTGAAGCATTCACGGGCGCTTCAAAACTCGCTAAAATAGTTTGACTAACTAAGTAATATCGATATACTTCGGTCTCGAGCTTTTCTGCGGGCGCCGCGTTTGATGCCCGACGCGCGCAGAAGCGCTGCCTCGAAAACCCCGTTTGTGGGGCAGTGCGCGACAAGGGAATGCGGCGCCAAGCTGGCATGCATATCGCGTGCGAACAGCCGCATTCATGCGGGACCGCTCGCCGCTTCCCTCGATGTCGCCCGACTGAAGGAGCAGTTTGTGAAAATCGCCATTGTCACCGATTCGACGTGCGATTGGGCGTTCGATGAGTTCGCCCGCCGCAACGTTGAGATGGTGCCGTTGAAAATTTGTTTTAGCAACGAATCATTTGCTGACCAAATCGAAATCTCGACCGATGAGTTCTATGACCGCATGATTGCTGCGGTCGACCTCCCCAGCACCTCGCAGCCTTCGCCGCACGACTTCGCGAAGTTGTTCGAGCGCTTGGCCGAAGAGGGCTACGAAGGCGCCGTGTGCCTGCACATTGCCCTTCCGCTTTCGGGAACGCCCCAGGTCGCGAGCATTGCCGGGGCCGATGCCCCGCTCGACGTGCGCGTGGTTGACACGCGATGCGCCACCGCTCCGCTCGGCCTTATGGTCGACGCTGCCTGCGAGCTGCGCGATTCCGGCGCAAGCCTCGACGAGATGTGCGAGAAGCTCGTCGCTTTCCGCGACGCGACTCGCACCGTGCTCGTTCCCGAATCGCTCGACAACCTGGTGCGTGGCGGGCGCTTCCCCGAAGAGGCCGCCAAGCAGGCCAGCGTGTTGAACATGCGCATGATGCTCACGTTCAACGAGGAAGACGGCAAGGTTGGCGTGATCGGCAAGTCGAAGGGCTCGAAGGGCGCCATCAAAGATACCGCCGCGTTCATCGAAAACTATGCCGCCGAACACGGCCGCACCCGCCTTCGCTTGGTGCATTGCCGCAACCCAAAAGCGGTAGAAACTTTGATAGACACGCTAACTAAATCTAAGGTAGACTTCGAGGTAATATCGATCGACCCGTGCGGCGCGACCATCGCAACGCACCTGGGCATAGGCGCATTCGGCGTGGCCATGGCACCCGCTGCGCGCTGCGAATAGAAAGGTTCGGAATGGAAGCGAGCTCGGCGAGGGAGCAAAGGCAGGAAGTCAACGAGCTTCTTGTCGAAACGTTCAACAGCATCTTGCGCGTGGAGGAAGATGCGTTGAAGAATCGCCTGACCCGCGGCCTCACGATTTCCGAAATTCACACCATTCACGCCATCGGCCTGAACGGCGCGAGCCCCATGAATGTGGTTGCCTCGCGCCTCGATGTGACGCTCGCAACTCTCACGGCGGCTATTGGCAAGCTTGTGACCAAGGGTTTTGTGCAGCGCACGCGTTGCGAGGCCGATCGTCGACAGGTGCTTGTGTCGCTCACCAAGGAAGGTAGGAAGGCCTACCGCGCCCACGAGCTGTTCCATCGCCAAATGGTCGATGCCGCGCTCGACGGGCTCACGCCCGAAGAAGAGGCCGCGTTCGCGCGAGGCCTCTCGAAGGTGAAGGCGTTCTTCGAGCAGCACTCGTAAGGCGCCGGCCTGCGCGAAACGATTCATGAAAAGAAAGAGTTGGGCGTGTGCCCCTCTCTTTTTTAGGCAAATATAGTTAGATAACCTAACAATTAGAAAGGCTAAAGAAATGACCACTCTCGAAACCATCCAAGAGATCCTGAACGAGAATCTTGACATCGATCCCGCCGCCGTTGCCGCCGATTCCACGTTCGAGTCGCTCGGCATCGATTCGCTCGACATGGTCGAGCTTGTGTGCGAGATCGAGAACCGCTTTGACATCGAACTCGGCGAAGCAGAGGGCCTCGACACGGTTGGCAAGCTCGTCGACTACATCGACGGCTTGAAATAAGGCGCGCATTCCGAGCGAATTGTCGGCCGGGGCTTTGTCGTAGCGGAACCGCGCGATGCGTTTTGCGCGAGTTCCGCACGAGCCGAGCAGTTCAAGCGGGCTGTTCGTGCGAGCTCAGGGCTGTTTGAGTTGAGCGAAACGTATCACGTGGTTCCGCCATGGCGGGATGCGACGAAAGAGGGACCTTCATGAACACCCGCGTAACAGAACTTCTGGGCATTCGCGTGCCCATCATCCAGGGCGCCATGGCCCGCATCGCCGACGGCAAACTCGCCGGCGCGGTGTCTGCGGCGGGCGGCTTGGGCATCATCGCCTGCGGCGGCGCGCCGCTCGAATGGATTGAAGAGCAGGTGCACATCGCTCGCGAAATCGCCGGCGACGCCCCCATCGGCGCGAACGTCATGCTCATGGACCCGCAGGCGCCCCAGGTGGCCGAGCTGCTCACCGAGCTGCACGTCGACGTGGTTACCACAGGTGCGGGCAGCCCCGCGAACTTCATGGCGGCGTGGAAAGAAGCCGGCATCAAGGTGGTGCCGGTGGTGGCGTCTTCGGCGCTCGCCGCGCGCATGGAGCGCATGGGCGCTGACGCGGTGGTGGCTGAGGGCTGCGAGGCTGGCGGCCACATCGGCGAGCTCACGACCATGGCGCTCATCCCCAGCGTGTGCGACGCCGTGCGCATCCCTGTGATCGCAGCGGGCGGCATCGCCGACGGCCGCGGCATGGCGGCTGCGTTCGCGCTGGGCGCCGAGGGCGTGCAGGTGGGCACCCGATTCCTCACGGTTGAGGAATGCGGCATCGCCGACGCGTATAAGGAACGCGTGCTGAAGGCCAAGGATTCCGACACGGTGGTGACGGGCCGCGGAAGCGGGCACCCCGTGCGCGGCTTGAAGAACAAGTGGGCGCGCGCGATGCGCAAGCTCGAATGTGATGCCGCCGCCAACTCCGACGAGCTCGAGGGCATGTACGCCGGCTCGCTTCGCCGCGCGGTGGAAGGCGACGTCGATGGCGGCTCCATGATGGCCGGTCAGTCGGCGGCGCTTGTGCATGAGCGCAAAACCGCAGCTCAGGCAATCGCCGATCTTTTGGCCGATGCGGAAGTTCGCGGCGGCCTGAACCTGCAGCAGCTCGCTTGCGCCAACGCCCAGCGCGCGGGCCGCGCGGCGTGCGCCGCGGAAGGGAAGGAATAGCCCATGAGTGTTGCATTTCTTCTGAGCGGCCAGGGCGCGCAGAAACCTGGCATGGGTGCGGCCCTGATCGAACAGGGCTCGCCCGAGGTGGCGGAAACTTTCGCCATTGCGAGCGAGGCCTTCGGGTTCGATGTGGCCGACGTGTGCCTGAACGCTTCCGCGGAAACGTTGCGCGACACCGCGTTCGCCCAGCCTGCCATGTGCACGCTCTCCGTCGCCGTTGCCAAAGCGCTTGAAGCCCGCGGGGTTCGCCCCGCATACGTGGCGGGCTTCTCGCTCGGGCAAATCGCGGCGCTCGCGGTAGGCGGCATGGTAAACGAGCGCGACGCGTTCCGCATCGCCGCCTTCCGCGCGAAGGCCATGGCCGAAGCCGCGGCGGCGCGCCCGGGTTCGATGTGCGCGCTGCTCGGCGGCGAGCCTGAAGAGGCGAATGAGGTGTGCTCGAGCGCTGCGCAAGGTGACGTGCTCGTGTGCGCGAACTACAACTCGCCTGGTCAGATTGTTATTTCGGGCGACGTTGCCGCCGTGGATCGCGCGGCTGCCTCTTGGAAAGAACGCCCGCGCCATAAGGCGTCGATGCTCGCGACCTCGGGCGCGTTCCACAGCCCGCTCATGCAGCCGGCGGCCGAGGCGCTTGCGGAATTCCTCGAAGAAGTCGAGTTCCGCGAGGCCCGCACGCCGCTCGTGTGCAACGTGGACGCCCGTCCGCTTTCCGCAACCGATGCCCGCACGCATCTGGCCAGCCAGGTCACCTCGCCCGTTCTGTTCGAGCAAAGCGTGCGTTGGCTTTCTGCGCAGGGCGTCGACGCGTTCGTGGAATGCGGCTTCGGCGGCGTGCTCACCAAGCTCGTCAAGCGCATCGACTCTGCCGCAGCGCGATTCGCGCCCGTATCCCCCGAAGAAATTGTCCAGGTCGCAAGCGAGTTTGCATGCGATGACGCCGAATAAGAAGGAGCTTCCATGACTGAGACGAACACGGTATCGCCGGCCGCCCCGCGCGGATGCGCGGTGGTTACGGGCGGCGCCCGCGGCATTGGAAAGGCGGTGTGCGAAGCGCTTGCGGCGCGCGGCTACAACGTGGCCGTGAACCACTCGCACGCCGGCAGTGCCGAAGCGGCCACCGAGGTGGCGGCAAGCCTTCGCGAGCGCTTCGGCGTGGAAGCGGTGGCCATCCAGGCCGATGTTTCGAGCTTCGATGCGGCGGCGGGCCTCATGCAGGCGGCGCGCGAGCAGCTTGGTGACGTGAGCGTGCTCGTGAACAATGCGGGCATCACGCGCGACGCGCTGTTCCTGCGCATGAAGGAAGACGATTTCGACCGCGTGGTCGCCGTGAACCTGAAGGGCGCGTTCAATTGCTGCAAGGCGGCAGTGCCCGCCATGTGCAAGGCGCGTCGCGGCCGCATCGTGAACATGTCGAGCATTTCGGGCTTGCACGGCAACGTGGGTCAGGTGAACTACGCCGCGTCGAAGGCGGGCATCGTGGGCCTTACCAAGTCGCTCGCGCGCGAGGTCGCGCCGCGCGGCGTAACCGTGAACGCGGTGGCGCCTGGCTTCATCGTGACCGACATGACCGATGCCGTTCCCGAGAAGGTGAAGGAATCGGTGCTCGGCAACATTCCCGAGCGCAGGTTCGGCCAGGCGAGCGAAGTGGCGAGCCTCGTGGCGTTCCTCGCGAGCGACGACGCCGCGTATATTACCGGCCAGGCAATTGAGATTGACGGAGGTTTGGCGCTGTGACGTGCGAAAAGAGTGAATTCCTGAAGGCGGACGGCTCGCGTCGCGTCGTAATTACCGGCATGGGCGCCATCTCTCCCGCGGGCACGGGCGTCGACGCGCTGTGGAACGCGGTGTATTCCGGAAAGCAATGCATCGCGCCTATCACGCGCTTCGATGCGTCTGAGTTCGCTGGGTCGCTTGCTGCCGAGGTGCCGAACTTCGACGCGGCGGCGTGCGGCATGTCGAAGAAAGAGGCGCGCCGTTTCGCGCTGTTCGTGCAGTACGCCATCGCCGCTTCGGAAGAGGCATGGGCGCAGGCGGGCATCGACATGGAGGCCGAAGACGCCACGCGCGCGGCATGCGTGTGGGGAAGCGGCATTGGCGGTTTGGAGGAATTCCAGCGTGGGTGCGACACGCTTGCGCAGAAGGGCCCCAAGCGCGTGAATCCCCTGTTCATTCCTACGATGATCGAGAATATGGCGGCGGGCAACCTGTCCATTCGCTTCGGGCTGAAGGCCGATTGCCTCTCGATTGTGACGGCGTGCGCGACGGGTACGCATTGCGTGGGCGAGGCGTACCGCCTGATTCGTCACGGCTACGCCGACGTGGCGCTTGCTGGTGGCAGCGAGGAATCCATCTCACCCATCTGCCTGGCGGGCTTCGGCAATTTGGGCGCGACCTCGAAATCGACCGACCCGGCAGCGGCGTCGATGCCGTTCGACGTGAATCGCGGTGGCTTCGTTCCGGGCGAAGGCGCGGGCGCATTGGTGCTCGAATCGCTCGAGCACGCCGTGAACCGTGGCGCGACCATTCTGGCGGAAGTGGCCGGTTTCGGCTCGACGGGCGACGCGTATCACATGACGGCGCCCGAGCCGTCGGGCGAAGGCGCGGTGCGCGCGATGCGCCAGGCGCTTGCCGAGGGCGGCTTCACGCCCGACGACCTGGGCCATCTGAATGCGCACGGCACGTCGACCCATGCCAACGACGCCATGGAGTCGGCCGCGCTGAAAGCCCTGGTGGGCGAGGAGCGCGCAGCGGATGTGCCCGTGACTTCGGTGAAGGGCTCCATTGGCCACACGCTTGGCGCGGCTGGCGCCCTTGAGGCCATCGTGTGTGCGCTTTCGGTGGCGAATGATTGCGTGCCGCCCACGGCGGGCACGCGCGAGATCGACCCCGAGTGCGGCGTGAACGTGCCGCTCGCTCCCATCGAGGGCTACAAGCAGAAGGTGGCGCTGTCGAACTCGTTGGGCTTCGGCGGCCACAATGGTTCGCTGGCTATTGCCCCGTATACGGGGCAATAGCGGCCGACGCTGCGCCGGTCTCTCGCGGGCATCTTGCCGCTCGAGCCTCGCGCATGACCGCAAAGTGCCCGACGCTGCGCTTGACTCTCGCGGGCATCTTGCCGTTCGGGTCTCGCGCATGGCCGTAAGGCCAATGCGCTTTGCCCTTCGCGGCAATCTGTTCCGTGAGAGACCTTGCTCGCTGACATTTACTTATCTTATGTCTCTGGTTTTGTAGATAGAAGGAACATCTCCCATGACAATAACGTATCCGTGTGGGCGCGACGAGATTATGGCGGTTCTGCCGCATCGCGATCCGTTTTTGTGGCTGACGCGCGTGGTGGAATGCGTTCCTGGCGAACATATTGTCGCCGAACTCGATGTCGACCCTGCTTTGTCGCTGTTCGAAGGGCATTTTCCTGAGC
>CAKUEV010000015.1 GCA_934646845.1 uncultured Slackia sp. | reverse complement strand
TCCATTGTCGGCCTAATCCACGGAAAGTCATGCAGCAGGGGCTCTCAATTTATTGTGTCCTGCTCATATCGTCTTCTCTATGAAATACCGCTTCGCTAGTCTTGCGGAACAATCACGGTCGGAATCGTGAGGTTCAACAACGTCGAATGCGTTACCGACCCGAAGAGCGCACGGCCAAGCGCCGCGCGCGAACGCGTTCCCAAAACAAGCACACCGCGGGTTTTCGCATATCCCTGCAGAACACGCGTGGGAGACGAGCCTTCTACAGCATGCCCACGAACATCAAGGCCCTCATGCTCCTCACGCAGAACCGCCGCAAGCGAATCGAGGCGAGCCTGATACTGTTCGCCAACCGGCCCAAGACCGCCGCCCATCGCTTCTGCGGGCTTCGAAATCCAGGCAGGCAGGCCCCAGCCTGTAATCAATCGAAGCGGCTGCTCGGTGGCAATTGCTTCGGCAATCGCGAAATCGAGCGCCTGATTCGTGGATCCATCAGGGTCGATTCCGACTACAACGCCTTCCCCATCGTAATCCTCTGCCCAGTCGGCCGGAATAACCGCCGTGGGAACAGCCGCCGAAACAGCAACGCGCAAAGGCTTCGCACCGCCGATGGTGTCGCCGACGCTCATGCCATGATGCGATCCAAGCACGATAAGGTCGCAGCCAACAGAGGCATCGACGATGTTCTCGACAACCTCGCCTTCCGCGATGCGCATCTCAACCTGAACGTTGGAATAACGCTCGGCAACGAAATCGCGCGCCTTGTCCAAGTTCGCCTCAACGGCCTCTTGAACGTCTTCAATCGAAACGCCCGCTTCCTTCACTTTCCTCGAATCGATAACCGAGAGCAGCTCGAGCTTAGCGCCCTCGCGGCCCGCGCGACGCGCCGCCCAATGAAGGGCCCTCGTACCGCGCGCGGTTCCATCGATACCGACAAGAATCTTTTTCATCATTTGAGCCTCTCAAAAAAGAATCGCGAGCATTGCCTAGTGGAAAATCGGAATCATGAGCCACAGCGCGAACAGCACGATGAACACGCAGCCAGCGAAGCAAATCACAGATCCCACGCGCGGCATAATGCGCGCATAGCCCTCTCGGTCAAGCCCGCCGGCGGCCCATAGGCGCAGGCCCGATGCGTACAGCGTCGATATCATGCCGGCCACGCACACGGCGACCACAAGCACGGTTGCGAAATTAATAAACTCTTGCATCTTCGCATCCTTTCCTTTAAGCAGCGGTCGCGACTTTGGTCGAAGCGGAGGTCTTGATCTTCACTTCAGAAGCTTCATTAACGTTGCCCGAATTCACGGGATTGCGCTTCGACAGACGAAAGATGACCAGAGCGGCAACCACCGCGATAAAGGCGACGGCAATCGTTCCGCCAAGGCCAGTTTTCGCGAGCGCGCACGCCGCGGCGCCCACGAAGCCGGCGGCCGGGAACGTAACGAGCCACGCGACGAGCATGCGAGCCGCAACGCCCCAGTTCACCTTGTTGCCAGGCTTGCCGAGGCCGGTACCGATGATGGAGCCAGAGCAGACCTGCGTGGTAGAAAGCGCGAAGCCCATGTGAGAAGAAACGAGAATCGTGGTTGCGGAAGCAGCCTCGGCGGCGAAGCCCTGTGGAGTGGAAATCTCGGTAAGACCCTTGCCAAGGGTGCGAATAACACGCCAACCGCCCATGTACGTGCCCGCAGCGATCGCCAAACCGCACACAGCAACGACCCAAAGCTGGGGACCAGTGCCAGCGCCCTGGGCGCCAACGGCGATAAGGGTCAGCGTGATAATGCCCATGGTTTTCTGGGCGTCGTTAGTGCCATGGGAAAGCGCCACCAGGCACGCCGTAACCGTCTGGCCATGGCGGAAGCCGTTGACGATCTGGTCTTCGCTCATCTTCTTCACGATGAAATATATGAGCTTCACCGCGACGAATGCCGCCAAGCCGGCAACGATCGGCGAAACGAGCGCGGGAATGAGCACCTTGGCAAGCACCGCGCCGAAGTTCACACCTTCAACGCCCGCGCCGATAATAACGGCGCCCACAAGACCGCCGAACAACGCATGGGACGAGCTCGAAGGAAGGCCGACGAGCCACGTGAGCAGGTTCCAAATGATCGCGCCAACGAGACCCGCGAAAATAAATTCAGGCCCAATTGTCACCGCCTGCTCATTGATGATGCCGCCGGAAATGGTTTTCGCCACCTCGGTCGAAAGAAATGCACCAACCAAGTTCAACGTACCGGCAGCGATAACCGCAGTTTTCGGCTTAAGCGCTCCGGTTGCGATCGACGTAGCCATGGCGTTGGCCGTGTCGTGAAAGCCGTTCGTGAAGTCAAACGTGAGCGCCGTTATAATCACGAGCCCCACAACGACCAAAGTTGCGATGTCCATAGACAGCTGATTCCTCCTCAAAATCCTTCGCGAGCTTCGCTTACCACACAAACTCGCATCCTGAGGTAACAAGATAGAAACCAGCTGCACAAATCATGTCAGGCGTATGTCAAATCAAAGTAAAGCCGACATGGGCGAGACGTGTCATAGGCCAGGTCGAAACGAGTTGTGTGCCAAGCAAAGCGTAGGCGCAGCGGGTCATCTTGCATGCACTCAAACGAAGGCAGAAAGTCCTCATCACGCGTCTCAGACGGCAAGAAATCCACTTCCTTAATCCCTTGATCACCGGTTCTGCTCAAAAACAACCTCGAATGTGGCGAAATAAAGCGCGCAATCAGCCTTCATGTTTAAGCTGATTTTCAATCGACATTTTGACCTGGGGATATAAAACCTGAAGAAGCCAGGTTGTCTCAACGAGAGGGTGAATAGCGATATTTTTGCCACATTCGAGGTTGTTTTTGAACGCGTCCGAGATTTGTCGTTGCACCCATCTTGAGTCGAGCCATCCTTTTTCGAATGCCGTGTAAGAGATGCGCTTTCAGCATATGGCACGCTGTACGATTTCGGCTCGATAAGGAAGCACATGCGCACTTTGTAAAGATTCGTAGAGGTTCATGCAGATTTTGACCAGACTTAAGAAAGCCCTGATCATGGTTCGCGCAGAATCCAATCAAGGCTCGTGCACATCTCAGTCAAAACTCGAGCTCAATTCAGTCAGCTTTCGAGCACGATTCCATCGGGATACGATCGGACTCGGACGGAATCCGGTCAGGCTCAGACGAGATTCTATTGGGGTTTAAGCGAGATTCGTTCGGGATTCGGGCGAGACCCATTCAGGCTTTAAGCGGAATTTGAGGCGGTTCAATTCAGATGAAAGCGAAGCCCTATCAGGGGTCATGCGCAATCCAAACGGGGTGAGACTGGCATTTGAGCAAAGCGCAAACGAAGCTCGATCGAAATTCGAACGAAGATCGATCGGAATTCGTGCTGAGCTCTTGCAGAATTCGAGTGGCATTACGCAAGATTTCAAAGGGATTCAAGCGGGTTTTGGACAAGGTTTGGGCAAGGTTTTCACCGTAAAATGCCACTTATGACCATATGTCTCTCACATATTTCTGCTTTACAAGCCCTTCGCGAAGCAAGGTCGAAGGGTTGTCGCCCCAAGGAAGCTGGAAAGCGCATCCCCAAGTCAACATCAATACGAGAAGCCGAGGCGCTCGTAGCCAAGGCGGGTTTCCTTCGACCCCTGCCGCCAGAAGAAAAGGTATCCATACTGGTTTCATCACAATCGAGCCGAAGCAAATCAACGAAAACGATTACGCATGTATGCGCGAATAGCGCAGTCGCAGCAATTGCCCTCGCGAAACCTCGTGGCATCTTTATACCAAATCTAGGATTCCTTTTCGTTCAGCTTGCTCAATGCGCTCCTTTCTTCACGCTCATCGAAATTGGGTATGAATTATGCGGCAGCTACACCATCCTGCCAGATGAGAGTACATTTGTTCAATGCGAGCCAGCCACCAACCACAACCATCTTGCGAAAGAAATCAGGGCTTTGCGAGGAATGCGAGGACGAGAAATCGCAACAAGAGCCTTGCAATTCGTTGCGGACAATTCCGCATCCCCCATGGAAACCAAACTCACCATGTTCCTTTGCCTTAAAAGAACAATGGGCGGCTACGGTCTACCGTTTCCTAAACTCAATTTTCCTATCGAGCCCACCTCTGCCGCGCGGAAGGCGGCCCACAAACAACGCTACGTCCTCGACCTTTACTGGCCAAAACGCAAAATCGATGTCGAATACGACAGCGACAGCTACCACGCCTCTTCCGAAGGAATCGCCTCGGACGCACAGCGTAGGAACGCCCTACAACTCATGGGCGTAACAGTAATAACGGTAACGCGAGGGCAACTCTACAATGCGGCTTCTTTCGACCGCACAGCAAGGATCATCGCAACATCAATCGGGGTAAGATTGCCGAAAACAAGCCAACGCTGGATCAGCCAAAACCAGATGCTTCGTTACGTCCTATTGAAAAACGAAACAAAACCGAGCGAAAAGGATATTCGACATAGTACGACCGGCTAGCCGAAAAGCAAGGTCGTGCAAATCGCAGAAAAGACAGCAGTTCTGCGTTGCACAAAAAAAGGAGTTGGATGAAGCACCAACGCGAACGCGAAACCGCCCACCACGCATGCGTTCGTTTGCTCAAAAAAGGTGTCGAATGTGGTAATTCCAAGGCACCTCAGCCGAAAGAAGCATCCGCAGCGAAAAGCCCTCACCAGAAACACCAGGTCATAACGCCCTCAGAAATATAAGGAATAGTTACTCGCTCGTCAAACACCACATTCGAGACCCATTCTGAACAAAACCGTCCAGGTTCTCCTTGCCGCAATATGCATCGGCTAGCCCGCCCAGCCATGGCATGCGTCATCCGGCTCACCTAGCTATCGTATACGCCAGTCAGTTCGCCCTAACGTCGCATGCGCCAATTAATGAGGGAGCCGACCACTACGGCGAAAGTTCCACACCAGAACAGCGGCGTGAGGCTTACGCCGAGAATGATGGTGCTCGCCACAACCGAAAGCAAAGGAGCGGCATAGGACCCAATGCCCATTTTCGCCATGTCGCCCTTGAGCATGCCATGCCCCCAGCAAGCATAGCCCGAAGCAATGCAGCCGGCAGCGCCCGCAAGGGCGAAAAACGCTTGCGAGCCTGGCGCCACCGCAGGAGCGGGCGCGCCCTCGAAGAGGAAGATTGTCCACAAGACCGCAGCAACACCCACCATGAAAAAGGCGGTCGCATCGCAGCCTTGCGAAAACCTGCTTGAATACACCGAATACACCGCCCAAGCAGCTGCGGCGGCAAAGGTAAGCGCAAAAGGAAGCGGGTTAGACGAAACGTCGGCAACAACCGCGCCCCAATCAAGATTATTGTTGCCGCCAACCGCAAGCACAACGCCCGCAGTCGCAACAACGGCGCCGGGCAAAGCGCGAACGAGGGAGGCACGCGAGCCCGAGTCGAAGGCAGAAAGCAGAACGAGCATCGTCGGCCAAAGGTAATTCACGAGGCTCAATTCGAGCGTTTGCTCAGAACTCGCTGCCAAACCAATCGAGACAGTGATCGCCGTTTCGTAGAACACGAACAACCCACCCGAAAACAAAACGTATTTCAAGGGCAGACGGCGCAATGGCGTAGGGCGATACCCAATATACGTAAACACGGCAGCGCATGAATAAATGAGCGCCGAACCCAAAGCAGGACCAAAAGATTGCGTAGTCAAGCGGACGAAGCCGAACATCATCGACCACAGCACAACAGCACACAAGCCAATCGCCGTCGCCTTCTTCGTTGAATCGCCCACCGTCTTCCTTTCATGCAGCGCCAAAATAGCGATTATTCCGCTGTCGGAAATTTTCGCACAAGCATGCCTCCATGCAATAACAAGTTCCTAATACAAAGCATGAGCAAACAGCACCGGTCGCAACGAAACGACCGTTCGCGAGAAAACAAGTATTGCTATTCGCGCAATAGCATATACCCTATAACCATAAGGAAATAAGGGTTGAAATGAATCAAAGACATATGCTGCGCCCTTGCGAAAAGAACGCTCCACGTGCCCCATTTCAACCACAAAACAGACAAGGAGCGCACCATGAAAATCGCGGCCACCTACGCCAACGGAGAAATCTTCCAGCACTTCGGCCACACGCAACAATTCAAAGTCTACGAAGTCGAAGACGGAAAAATCGTCGCATCGAAAATCATCGACAGCAACGGCGCCGGCCATGGCGCACTTGCCGGACTGCTTTCTCAAGGCGGCATCGATGTGCTCATTTGCGGCGGCATCGGCGGGGGCGCAATCAACGCGCTCGGCCAAGCAGGCATCAAGGTGTATGCAGGCGCCGCAGGCTCTCCCGACGCTGCGGTTGAGGCCCTGCTTGCAGGAGCTCTTCCCAAGGTCGGCGAAGCAACCTGCCACAGCGATCACTCCCATTCGCATAGCTGCGCCAACCACGGCGGCACCTGTCATCAATAACGCGAACCCACCTGGCAAATGCCTCAACCAGTTGGATGCACCTGTTAAATGCTCGTAGCGTTTAACAGGTGGCGGCGTTTACCATGCGTCGTCTGCAGGTTCAATTTTGTCGCATAAGTGAATCGCATAATTCTTCGGAAGTTCAATTTCGAGCCATGATATAGTGTTCGAAATTGAACTTCTTCTTTTTTGGACGCATTGAGTTCAATTTCGAATGTCAAGGAGATGCGATGCCTTCGAATGAGTTCTCGACACGGCTCAAACAGGCCATGTCAGAAGCCGGAATGAACCAGGCCGATGTGATACACTCGGCGGCCCAGCACGACAAAAAGCTTGGGAAAAGCCAGGTAAGCCAGTATGTCAGCGGGAAAACTACGCCACGCCGCGATGTCATGGAACTACTCGCGCGCATTCTAGACGTAGATGCCGCTTGGCTTTCCGGAAATACCCAAACTCGGTCAGCGCAGACGCACTCCTCTACGCGAGCTCCCGAGCGGCTTGAGACCGCATCTTCTACGAAATTGAACCAAAACAATTCAACAACCACGGGCCAGACACCAGTCTGCGAAACGCCAGCGCCCGAACAAACACCAAGGAGTGCCACCATGCGCGAATTCAAGAAATCATCCAAGCTCGACAACGTGCTCTACGACGTACGAGGCCCCGTCGTCGATGAAGCTGCTCGATTGGAAAAAGAAGGCCAGCGAATTTTAAAGCTCAACATCGGAAATCCGGCTCCGTTCGGTTTCCGCACCCCAGATGAGGTTATTCAAGACATGCGCCACCAGCTGCCTGAATGCGAAGGCTATTCCGATTCTCGCGGCCTATTTTCGGCACGCAAGGCAATCATGCAGTATGCCCAGCTCAAGCACATTCCCAACGTCGACATGGACGGTATTTACACCGGCAACGGCGTGAGCGAGCTCATCCAACTCTGCATGCAGGCGCTCCTCGACAACGACGACGAGATTCTTATTCCAGCGCCCGATTACCCGCTGTGGACCGCATGTGCCACGCTCGCAGGCGGCACGCCGGTGCATTATATTTGCGATGAGCAGTCTGACTGGTTCCCTGACCTTGCCGACATGGAGTCGAAAATCACGCCACGAACCAAGGCGCTCGTCATTATCAACCCGAACAACCCCACGGGCGCGCTGTATCCGCGTGAGGTGCTCGAACAAATCGTCGAATTGGCCCGTCGTCACGACTTAATGATCTTCAGCGACGAAATCTACGATCGCCTCGTCATGGATGGGCTTGAGCATATTTCCATCGCATCGCTCGCGCCCGACCTGCCCTGCGTAACATTCTCGGGCCTCTCGAAATCGCACATGATCGCAGGATATCGCATTGGCTGGATGATTTTCTCGGGCAACATGTCTTGCGCGAAAGACTTCCTGCTTGGCATTAATATGCTCTCAAACATGCGTTTGTGCTCGAACGTTCCCGCACAGTCCATCGTGCAAACGGCGCTCGGCGGACACCAGAGCGTGAATAATTACATCGTCCCCGGCGGGCGAATTTACGAACAACGCGAATACATCTACAACGCGCTGAACAGCATCGACGGTATTACCGCAGTGAAGCCGAAGGCCGCATTCTATATCTTCCCGAAGATTGACGTGAAGAAGTTCAACATCACCAACGACGAGCAGTTCGCTCTCGATCTGCTGCATCAAAAGAAGATTCTCATCACACGCGGCGGTGGCTTCAATTGGGGCGAGCCCGACCACTTCCGCATCGTATACCTGCCGCGCATCGAAGTGCTGAGCGAAGCTATGCGCGACCTGGAAGAATTCCTGTCGACGTATAGGCAGTAACACGACCCGAAAGGCGAAGCGTCGATGCGACACCGGCGCTTCGCCCTAAGCCGTCGACGTTCAATTCGCGCGCTTCATTTCAAACGAAGCGCCGCCAAGCGATCGAAGAGCGAACGAAGCCCATACAATCGTGCCACGGCTTCGCAAAGGACGTCTGAGCCCATGCTAGCTCTTCATTCAAAAGCTAAGCGAAGCCAGCTGAGCGCATAGCGTAGCCCAAGGAGCGAAGCGCAGGGCGGTTCCGGCGCTTCGTCCTCGACCGTCGGCGTTCAATTAACGAACTTCAATTAAAAATGAGACGCCGCCAGGCGAGCGCATAGCGAATGAAGTGAGCAGTATCGAGCCGTGGTCGTAGGTGAAGCACCGGAACCGCCTCTGCGCCGCCCGTACGCGCAAGATAAACGATTCTACAAGTCCACTGACTTCAAAATCGCCCAATCATAACCTTCGCCCGACACGATATCCATGGCAATCGAAGAATCGAGCGGCGTTGTGCATTCGGCATCAAACTTCGCAATCGCATCCGTATCGTCGGCGGCCTCAATTTCCTTTTCCTCAAACACATATCGAACCGCCGTGACTTCCGACGTGGTGATATAGCGAACCTTATACATCGAACTCTCCCATCATCAAAGTGGGGCGGAAGCACGAACCTCCACCCCGCTTCATCTATTCCTTTGGAATTTCGCTTTGCTTCGTGCGCAGAATCGACGCAGCGCGAAGACCCGAATCGACGAGCATATGCTCGAGCAACACATCGGGGCGCAAGCTGCCCGACGCCTTCGATTCAAGCGTGAAGCGGACAAGCGCACGGCTCCGCCCTTCTTCTCCAGGTTCCGCAGGTTCAACCTCAAGCTCGCCAACGACGAACTCGGAAGGAACAAGCACACGCTCCTTCTTCTTGCGAACCACCGTAATCTCGGAAGGAAGCGAAAGTTCGTGCGCTACCGCGAGCACATTCATTTCGCAATCGCTCGAACGCGACGCCTCCAGGAGCGCCTCGTACGTCGAACGCGGATATGCCGCTGATGCCGCCGTCTCATCCTTGGTGATGTAACGCGCCGCGTGCGGCATAAGATCAGGCGCACTCGACGCCCGAAGACGGGCCAAGGCCTCCTCGGGTGGCACGTAGTCGGTGAGAGATACGTCGAAAATCTCTTCCAAACCACCCACACCCACAGGCAGCGCAGAGCCGAAAGCCTGCTTCATATGCGGTGAAAAACCTTGGCTTACGGCATAAGGTAACCCGGCGCGGCGCACCGCACGTTCCAAGGCGCGTGCAATCTCGAGATGCGAAAGCATGACCAAACGACCGGTTTCAGCGTAGGTCACGCGCAAACGGAAATCAGCCATGACGCTCCTCCTGGCATTGGATGTCAATATCGAGCTTCGGGCACACGCCGCACGCCGAGCAGCGCTCGTAGCTGCAATCGGGCGTCGTACGTTCCTCCTGCGCCAAACGGCGTTCACGACGGAAAAAGCGCGTGGTCACACCAACCGAAAGGTGGTCCCATGGCGTAACCCAGCTCGTTTCGTATTGGCCTTGGGCGATGCCTTCCATATCAACGCCGCATTCCGCACACGCCGCTCGCCACGTATCAAGCGAGAAAAACTCGGTCCACGCATCGAAGCGCGCGCCGTGGCACCAGGCGGTTTCGACGACATCGCACACCTCTCGCCCGCCACGGCTCATCATGGCCTCAACGAGCGAAACGTCGGGCTCATGCCAATGCACGTCGACCGCGCGATATTTCACGCTCGATCGCAAGAGGTTGATGCGCCTATGGGCCTCTTCGGTCGTGATTTGGCCATCCCATTGGAAAGGCGTTTGGGCCTTCGGCACAAACAGCGCGCACGAGATGGAGACCTTCACGCTGCCGCGCGCCTCGGGCGGCGTAGCTTTCTTCGCACGGTCGTAAGCACGCTGAGCAAGACTCGCGATGCCCTTGATATCGTCATCGGTCTCGGTAGGAAGGCCGATCATGAAGTAAAGCTTGCAGCGACGCCAACCAGCAGCAAATGCCGCATCGATGGCGCCAAATAGGTCTTCCTCGCATACGCCCTTGTTAATGACGTCGCGCAATCGCTGCGTGCCAGCTTCCGGCGCAAACGTCAGACCGCCGCGCTTTCCGCCCGCGACCAACTCAGCCATTTCGACGCCGAACGAATCCAAACGCTGGCTTGGAATCGATACCGAAATGCCCTTTCCATCGAGACCGCGATTCAAGCGACGCAGAATTTCCTCGATTTGGCTATGGTCGGTCGAAGAAAGCGACGTGAGGCTCACTTCGTCGTAGCCAGTTTCAGCAAGTCCGCGTTGAACAGCGGAAACGATATTGTCAGCGGAACGCTCGCGCACAGGACGATACATCATGCCCGCTTGGCAGAAACGGCATCCACGCGTGCAACCACGCAGAATTTCAACGTTCAAGCGGTCATGCACGAGTTCCGCGAACGGCACCACAGTCGGCTCCCAGGCAGGAGAGGTAGCGAAATCTTTCCAAATGCGCTTCACGATATTCGCGGGCACATCCTCGTATTTCGGGCGCACCCATGCGCCTGTTTGCTGTGCCTCGTCCTCATCGAGCACATCATAGAGCGACGGCACGTAGCAGCCCTCCAAATGCGAAGCAGCGCGCAAAAACTCGGCACGCGACGCGCCCGCTTGCTTCATTTCTCGATGAAGAACGAGCAGTTCGGGAAGCGATTCTTCGCCTTCGCCCAACAGAAACACGTCGAAAAACGCCGAAAAAGGCTCAGCATTGAACGCGCAGGGGCCGCCCGCCACGATAAGCGGGTTCGACTCGTCTCGATCGGCGGCACGCAGCGGAATGCGCCCCAAATCGAGCATTTCAAGCACGTTAGTGGCGACGAGCTCGTGAGACAACGAGAAACCCACCGCGTCAAACTCATGCAGCGGCGCGCAGCTTTCTAGTGAAAACGCAGGAACCCCCTCGCGGCGCATGAGGTCAATCATGTCGGCCGCAGGAAGATAGCCGCGCTCGGCATACATACCGTCGACAGCATTCACCACATTGCACAGAATGCGCACGGCCTGGTTCGGCTGCCCAAGCTCGTAGGTATCGGGGTAGATCATGCAGAAATGATAGTCGGCGTCGTCTTTGTACGTGCAACCCCATTCGTGGTTCAAATAGCGTGCCGGACGGCTGATGTCACGTCCCGCGTCGCGCAAAAGCCCCTCGATACGGGGCCAAAGGTTTTGCATATGAAATCCCTCATGTCGAAGAAAACGATTGCAGGTAGTGAAAGCTTGCGCGTCCGCCAACCAAGACGAACGCGCGTCATATTATTCGGAATCGTGCGCCGAAGCTTCCACAGCATCGGCGGCAGCGCCCGCTCGGGCAGCACCAGTGGCCGCAGCCTGCGCGGCAGATGCTGCGGCGTTCGCAACGGCACGCATGGCTCCTGCGGCCACTCCAGGCGCCTGCGCAACCGCGGCACGAACACGGCCTGTGGCAGCATTTTTCGCCTGAAGTCCAAGCGATGCTACAAAGCCCTTTGCCGCTCGTCCGGCAGCCGTCTCGTCGGCAACACGAGACGCCGCAGCGCGTGCCTCGTCAACCACGGCGCCTACGCCGGCCATATTGCCGCCGTGCTCGAAATACTCGGCGGCAGCCATGCCCATGGCCCACGTGCCCGCATAGCCTACGCCAGCCTTCACGGCCCAACCGACAGCAGGCACAAGACCTGCCACCTGACGCGCAACCGTGCGACACGCAAGTCCGCCGCCTACAACGGCTGCAAGCTCCTTCACTCGATCGGCCGAAAGCGGCTGTCCGTACGCAGCGGCGATTTGGATGACCATCTTCGTCTGGTTCAGCGTCATAATGGGAAAATCGGCGCCGGGAACGAATATCACAAGGCCAATGCCTGCATTCTGGAAAGCCGTCGAACGGACCGATTCCATCGAAAGGGGCTTACGCACGAAATCGAACGCCTGCGCGAACGCAAGACGCTTCTCGCGAAACGCTGCAACCACCCACTCGCCCATCTTTGTGCGAAGCTGTTCATGGTAAGCGGCGCACATCGGCAACGGTTCAAGCGAAAACGGGTCTTCGGGGTCGACCTCGCGGCCCGAAATCGCGCCTTCTTTCGTAACAACGAGCGGCTCATGGAGCGTAACCACGCCGTCGATTTCAGGATTGGGAGCAATCACATCGGCCGCATCGATGGGGTGGCCCGCCGCTTCAGCAGCGCCATTCACGCATTCAGGAAGCGTCGTGACGACCATAACGGGAATGCCTTCGCCGTGAAGACGAGAGACGATTTCGCCGATTTCTGGCGTGAAACCGGCAGCAATAACCGCCATATCGCTGCGAGCATCAAACGCGATATGGGCGTCTTCGAAATAGTTCACCGAAACGCGCGCTTGCGGGCTCGCGCTCGCGAAACTCGAACGTACGAAAGCCGTGAGGTCGTCGGGCGCGGTATCGTCGAGCAAAACAGACACGCACAAAGGCACCGAACGAGCCGCCTCAACATCAGTGGCCTCTTGCAATACGGCCATCACATCAATGGGCATCTTGGGCATTTTCGGCATATCAATTGCCTCCTCGAACAGCGACCACGCGGCCATCATGCTTGTATTCTTGCCTATTATAGCGTGGGACCACCATTGATTCCTAAATCCCATAACCCGAAGGAAAACGGCACGAATGCCCAACGCGACGTCCGCCCACGAATACAAGAGCACGCCCTCGAGAAGGCCGCTGAAGCTCTTACGTTAACTTCAAGGCAACAAAGCCAAACCTCACAGCCAACGCAATAAAAGACCCCCAATCGCAAAATGCGCCTAGAAAGTGAAAAAGCATATCCGCGTTAATGAACATGCACAATCCATTGCTCCCCATAATGCAAAGAGGGCTAGGATGCCCTAGCCCAGCCTGTCCCTATTTTTCAATCTGTCGCACGTGCCACGAGAGTGCCGCTTCCGCAAGCCCCAGCATCCGGACAAAATACCCGTCAGGCGCCTCCGTAGAAACACGTGCCCTCATTTTGCCGATCCAACGCAACGGATGCTCGTTTACGTATTCCGCAAAACGAGCTGCGTCCATTACGTCGTCCTCACTCGAATCGCCACATTGCGGGGTTGCGTCGATTTCTTCCACAACGCTGCAAGCGACACCGCAAGACAGCCCATTGGCAATCCGTCGACACATTTCGGAGGCAATAAGCAGCTCGATTCCAATATGGTCTTCGTATTGGTTGCTCTCGTTCTGCAATGACAATCCCATGTCACGCATAATGGCGCGCATCTCATGCGTGGCCGCTCCAAATCCAACATGGGATTCCACGTTGCCATACGCACTTTCCCAAGGCGCCGCAGCCGGCTTCGGAGGACCGACGAACAAATGCGTGAATTCAACTGAAACATCCCGCACGACGTGCTCGCGACTTTCATGCTCATGGCCATTCGCCCACGATGCGAGCGCCTTCGCTTCATTTTCGAGCGACCCATTGAACATTTTTGAAATCGCAATCCAGAATTCAACATCAAGACCTACGACTTCCGTTCGATTCATGGGGTCAAGAAGGGAATTGCCCAAGAATGCATAGAGTTCGGAGGCCGACCGCCAATCGTCGTTAGAAAAAGTCTGCATGAGATGTCGCCTTTCAATGATGCCGCCCGCCTTTCGTGGCGAACGGCATCCCGGAGAGAAGATCAATATACGTGTCTATGCGTTTTCGTGCCCAACGAGCTTTTTGGACAGGAGCGCGATAGCGAAAACGCAGAAGCTCACGACGGCAGCTACGATAAGCGCCTCAACAATAGTGGGCGTATACGAGCCCGCGAGTGACCACATATCGGCACCGGTCGAATTGCGAGCAATCGTGGAGCCAGAAGAAATACCCGGCGCACCATACATATTCGTCATCGCAAAGCTCGTGAAAAGGAGCCAAACACGCTTGCAGAATACACCGAACATCACGAGCGCACTCGCGAGCACGACCAGCACGGTATTCTTGCGGCGCTTTGCAGACGCAAGCAACAGGAACGGAATCAGAAGGCCACCAATGATTTCGAACCAGAAGAACGGCGCAGTCGCACCCGACGTCATAATGCCCAGAAGCTCGGTCGCACCTTCGGTGCCCGGGTAAAAGACGGTCAAGAGCTCACAGCCAATGAAAAACGCATCGACCGCGATAAACGTTGCGAGAAGGCGCGCCAAATCGGCAAACAACTTTTCACCCGCATCGAAAATGCCTGCCTTCTTCGATGCAGCAAGCACGCACATCAACAGAGCCAAGCCAGAATCCATCGCTGACGCAACGAAAATCGGGGCCATGATTGCGCTATACCAGCCTTCTTTGGCGATTTCCAATCCGAAAATCCACGCAGTAACGCTATGAACCAGAATTGCAACAGGCAGCGCGACATACGAAAGAATCTGAACCTTGCGCTCATCGCCCTTACGCAACCACACGATATCGAGGATGTTGATAACGAGATACGTAGTAATGACGCACATATCCCACGCGAGCGGCGATGTGAAATTCAAGCTTACAAACATGTTCCAAATGCGCTGAATGCCACCCAAATCAATCAAGATGAATGCACCGGCGCACAGGATGCATACCGTCGAGGTAATAACAGCAGGCATCGAAACCTTTTTGAATGACTCAATATGGAACACATGAGCCGAGCTTGCCACGATCAGACCGCCGGCAGACAAGCCGACAAAGAACATGAAGCACGTGATGTAGAGGCCCCATGACACGCCATTGGACATGCCGGTCACGCCCAAGCCGCCCATCAGCTGATACACATACGCGCAAAAGCCCACCACCATCACAGCCAGAAGAATGCCGAGACCGGCTTTCGCCTTGGAAGAGAATTGCATAGTGGCACCCCCTAGTTGTTGTAGTAGAAGACCTGGGGCTTCGTGCCCTTTTCTTCCAGAAGAATACGGACTTTTTTCATGGCATGCAGTTTGGAAATCTCGGACTCGGGATCATCCAAATCCCCATAGACGCGAGCATGCGTCGGGCAGCACACCACACACATCGGCTTTTCTCCGTCGTCGGTGCGTTCTTTGCACAGCGTGCACTTTTCCATTACGCCACGGGTGCGAACAGGCACGCGAGCATCGCCGTAATTGAAGTCAGGCTCGCGGTGCGGGTCTTCCCAGTTGAATACACGCGCGTTATACGGACATGCCGCCATGCACATACGACAACCGATGCACCTGTCGTAATCAATCTCAACACGCCCCTTGTCGTCTTTATACGTGGCACCAGTCGGGCATACCTTCTTGCATGCAGCGTTTTCGCAATGCTGGCATGCGAGCGCGATATAGGTGCGACTCAAATTCGGGTATTCGCCCACCGCGCCGTCAATCACGTCGCAGCCCTCGGTGATTACACGGTTCCAGAGCATGTTCATAGGAACGTTGTTTTGCATTTTGCACGCATTAGCACAGGTATGGCAGCCAATGCAGCGATCAAGGTTAATGCCAATGGCAAGTTTCGTCATTGATTGTCACCTACGCTTTCTTCACTTCGATGAGCGTATCGTTAAAGGGAATGGGCGCCCCAGTGGGCAAATATTCGTCGCGCTCATTGACGTGATCATTCGTGACGTTTTGTGTGTTGCCCTCTTCGATGAATTTGCTCCAACCTGCCTCAAACGTGCGAGACGACCCTGGACGCACTGCATTATTTGCGCGTGCCACGCATTTAAACGATCCACGATCATTGAACGCCTCGATCAAGTCGCCGTCGGCGATGCCCCTCGATTCCATATCCTTCGGATTAAGCTCGAGCACCGGTTTGACAAACTGCTGAAGCCATGCAGCGGCCTTGAAGTGCGAGTGGTTCGAGAAACGCGTACGCGTCTGCGTAAACTGCAGCGGGTACTTCTCGGCGAGCGGGTTGCCTGCATACGCCTCGTTGTTCTCTTCCCAGTTCGGCCAGCCCTGGCCGACTTCGGCCTGCGACTGGTAATACACTTCCATGCGCTCGGTCGGCGTCTTAAATTTCAGATCCGTGTAACCGCGACGAGGCTCATCAGTATTAGCCATCTTGATGCTGCCGTGGTTTTTAATCAGGGCATCGAACGTAATGCCTTGGTCGGCCAAATCTTTCGAGTTCTCGATTTGATAGCGTACAAGCTCCTCGGCGTCCTTAGGTAGGTACTCTCCCAAACCAACCGATTCGGCGATCAGGCGCATCACGTCGAAGTCGGGCTTGCTGTCGAACAGCGGATCGATGCATTTCGTCTGCAGATTCACGTGGTTATAATCGCTGCGGACGATAGAATGCTCGACCGTATCCTCGAATTTGCTGCATACCGGCAAAACTATGTCAGCGTACTTCACGGTATCTTCGTAGTACATTCCGATATGCACAATGAAATCAAGTGAATCGATCCATTCACGAGTCTTGTTCATGTTCGCCCAATACTGCTGGAAGGTATTGCCAAGCGAGATAATCACATGCACATCGTTTTCGCGAGTGGGGAAGCGATCGGCACGAACATCGAGCTCGGCGGGCTTGAACTGCTCGGGAAGCTTCCATTCGCCAAGCGCTACGCCATAGCCCGCACCACCGATGGTATGGCCAATGCCGCTGCCCGGTTTACCAATATTTCCCGTAAGAGCCGTGAGCACCATGCCGGCGTGGCCAATAATGTCCGGATTGGAATACTTGTCCGACCCGCCCTGGCCAAATACCAAATAAGCAGGACCGTTCGTCGCGTACTTGCGAGCGACTTCCTCGATCGTGGCAGCATCGATTCCAGTTACACCTGCGGCCCATTCGGTGGTGTAGTGCGCCTGATTCTTTTTCAAATTCGAAAAAGCGGTCGTCGCCTTCACGCCATCGACATCGAATTCGCCTTCAAGCGCGGCGGTCAAAATCGCAGACGAATACGGAACGGCTTTGCCAACCGTCGCATCCCATACCATGAAATCGCCTGGATCAACTGGTTCACCGGTTTCTTCGTCAACGCCCCACTCTTTGCCCTCGCGCAGCATCTCGCCAGTTTCAGCATTCATCAAAAACGGCAGAGAAGTATGCTCGAGCACGAATTTTTCGTCATACAACTTATTGTCAAGGATATATGTCGTCATGCCGAGGTAAAACGCCGCATCGCATCCAGGCTGAATGGGAATCCACTGGTCAGCTTTGCTCGCCGTGGTAGAAAAATGAGGATCAAGCACGATAATCTCGCACCCTGCCTCCTTGGCATCCATGAAGGTATTCGCCTGCATCATGGAAGTCTCCAACAGGTTCGTACCGGCGATAACCAAGGTCTTCGTATTCACCCAATCGCGCGATTCCGCCGTACCGCCACCAAAAACGTCGCCGCCAATGGCAGGCGCTTCGCCATTGCCCGTTCCGCGGTCAATGCCCGGCTCAACGCCAGTCGCGCAGCCCAAAAGCGCAGGCAGGAAAGAAAAACGCGGCTCATTAGAGGCGGACATGTATACGGAAGACTTACCGTATTTATCCCACGCTTTATTCAGCTCCTCGCCAATCGTAGCAAGGGCCTCATCCCACGTAATGGCCTCGAATTCATTGCTTCCACGCTCGCCGACGCGACGCATAGGCGTCTGAAGGCGCTCGTCGGAATACACGTGCTGAATCTCAGAGATGCCCTTCATGCATACATGGCGATAATACTCGTCAACTGTATCATTGGGCTGGATCATAGCCAAACGACCATCACGAACCGTGCACTTCAATGAGCAGCGGCCCGTGCACATGAACTGGTGCAACGTATAGACGGTTTTCTCTTCGGCGGCTTCGGGCGCCGTCGAACCGAGCCATCCAGAACAACCGGTCATCGAACCGGCGGCAGCCAGGCCCATAGCCGATACGGCACCAGCTTTGAGAAAGCCTCTGCGGGTTAGGTCGAATTTCGAACCTTGTACTCCCGTCATG
>CAKUEV010000014.1 GCA_934646845.1 uncultured Slackia sp. | reverse complement strand
AGCTCACGCACTTCCGCAATAATTTCTTCGGAAGGCCGCGATGTGGCACGCCCGCGCGCAACATGCACGATGCAGTACGTGCACGCATTGTTGCAGCCATCTTGCACCTTCACGCCAACGCGCGTGGGAAATTCCTCGCCCGCGCGAATGGCGGCCAAGGCGGGCGACTCGCTCGTCTGCGCGCCAAGCACGTCGGCCATGGCGCTTTTCGGCACCACTTCGATACGGGGATCCATCTCGGTATAGGTAATGGGATCGATGGCGGCGGCGCAACCGGTTACAACGACGCGAGCGAAATCGTTCGCGCGCAGCGCCTGGCGCACGGCCTTGCGCGTTTTCTTTTCAGCCTCGCCCGTAACGGTGCACGTGTTCACGACAATGAAATCGGCAGCCTCGATGGGCACTTCTCGCCCACCGCCCGCAATAAGGGCGGCTGCGAAATCGTCGCTTTCGACGCGGTTCACCTTGCAGCCAAGGTTCACGACATGAAAAGAGGCTGCATTATTTTTGGTTTGTTCCAACAAAGGCATTCCTTGCATTCGGCAATCAACGGCAGTCAACGGCGCTCAATCATTTCAGGCAACCAGTGTACCCGAAGCGAAAGCGAAAAAGCCGCAACAACAAAGAGGCACCTAGCTCTACGCCAGGTGCCTTCATGCTTCCTAGTTGAACGCGTCGCGCAATTTCTGCAGCGGGCTGCGCGGTGCGGCCACGTCTTCGCCGAATTCCTCGGCCACCTTTTCGAGCAACTCACGCTGCTTCTTGGTGACCTTTTTCGGAATAAGCACGGTAATGTGCACATACATATCGCCGCGCTCGGTGGACTTCAAACGGGGCATGCCCATGCCCTTTACGCGAATGACCTGCTCGTTTTGGCAGCCCTCGGGAACGCGAACCTTCACCTTTTCGTCATGGAAGATGCCGTCGATCTCGATTTCGGCGCCGAGCGTGGCCTGGATGAAGCTCACGTTCGCACGGGCGTGCAGATTGTCGCCCTCGCGCTCGAAGAACTCATGCGGCTGAATACGGCACGTCACGATGAGGTCGCCCGGACGAGCGCCGTGCATGCCGGCCTCGCCGAAGCCCGTCACGCGCAGCTGCTGGCCCTCGCGAATGCCGGCGGGCACTTCGACGGTGACATGCTGGCGATCGGGGATGCGGCCCTGGCCCTCGCATTCTTCGCACGGCTTGTCGATGACTTTGCCCGTGCCGCCGCACGTAGAGCACGTAGAGGCGGTTTGCATATCGCCCAGGAACGTATGCTGGACGGTGACCACGCGGCCGCGGCCGTGGCAATCGGGGCAATCGATTTCCTTGCCGCCCTCGGCCTTGCCCGAGCCATTGCACACCTCGCACGGCGCCAGGCGATCGTAGACGATTTCCTTCTTCGCGCCCGCAGCGACCTCTTCAAGCGTCAGGCGCAGGCCAACGCCCATATCGCGGCCTTCTTTGCGCACCGTGGCGCGACCGCCCGCAGCGCCGCCGAAGAAGCTCGAGAAAATATCGCCCATGCCGCCGAAACCGCCGCCGAAGATGTCTTCGAAGTCGACGTTGTAGCCACCGGCGGGGCCGCCCGCCGCTCCGGGAACCGTGCCGAAGCGGTCGTACTGCGCGCGCTTATTGGCGTCGGAAAGCACGTCGTAGGCCTCGTTCAATTCCTTGAAACGATCCTCTGCATCGGGCGCTTTGTTCACATCGGGGTGAAGTTCGCGCGCCTTGCGGCGAAACGCCTTCTTGATTTCGGCGTCGGTTGCATCTTTGCTGACGCCCAAAATGGCGTAGAGGTCTTTTGCCATAGTGTGTGTGAGCCTTCCTATTTACAAATCTTTCAGCGCGCTTTTCGCGGAGCGCACCACGCTGATGACCTTCGAATAATCCATGCGCGTAGGGCCGATGACGGCGACCACGCCTTGAGCCTCGCCCGAACCGTATTGGGCGGCGACGACTGAAACCCCCGATAGCTCGCTCGCGGAATTCTCCTTGCCGATGCGAACCTCGAGCGAATCGGGGGCATTGCCCGCAGAGCCCACGTCGTCGAAAAGGTGCATAAGCACCGTATCGTCTTCGAGCACTTGGAGCACGGGCAACGCAGCGGACGAGTTGCTGAATTCGGGCTTGCTCAGCAACGCCGACATACCCAAGCTATGCGCGCGGCCTTCGTCGGCCTTCGCCATGCAAACAACGAGCTCGTCAATCACGATGCGCGCGAGCGGGCTGGAAAGCGCTTCAATACGCACGCCCTTCGCTTTGCGCACCTCGGAAATTGAACGCCCCGAAAGCGCGGCGTTCAATGCATTCTGCACATCGGCCAGCTCATCGGCGGAAACGTCTTCCGCAAACTCGACCGACCGGTTGAACACCTGACCGTCGTCGGTAACGACGACCATGAGCATGCGACGAGATGACATGGACACGAGCGAAATTTGCTTCACCGAAGACGCGAGCAAAGAAGGCGCGACCACAACCGAAAGGCAATCGGTCAAGCGAGACAGGGCGGCCGATGTTTGCTCCATGAGGTCGTCCATCTTCGTTGCCGCATCACGCACGTCGTCGAACATGCCGCCCGTGGCATCTTCGCCGTATTCGCGCGAAAGCAAATCGTCGACGAATGCACGATAGCCCGCATCGGTCGGAACGCGGCCAGCTGAAGTGTGCGGAGAAGTGAGATAGCCTTCATCTTCAAGCACCGAGAGTTCGTTGCGAACCGTAGCAGAGGAAACGCCGAGCCGGTAACGATCGACCAAGGTGCGCGAGCCTACAGGCTGCGCGTTGGCGATGTACTCCTCGATAAGTGCTTGAAGCACTTTCTGTCGACGATCGGACAGCAACGGTTCTCGGCCCCTTTCATGCGACGCATTCCATGTCCCGCGCACCGATCGGCGCGAGACGACACAACGAATCACGCGCGCGTGCGCGTTAACGTGACAGGATTCTAGCAGCGATGCCCCAAGAGTGCTAATAAACCAAAGAAAACGACACCGTTCTGTCACGCTGCGGAAAGAAACGGGCTCACAGCACCGCGAGAACATGCCGACGGGCACGCAACGCGCATATTCGCGAAGGCGAGAACCGCCAGTTAACGTGCCAAATATCGTTCCTCTTCCTCTTCAATGCGCGCGGCGTCGGCAAGCAGCTGTTCAAGCACCCGATCGAAATCGTCGAGCGTCACGCACTGATTAAGCTCGCCGCGCGCCTTCGAGGCCCCCGGAATGCCGCGCAAATACCACATCACGTGCTTGCGCATATAGACCAAATTGTTCCCTATACGCTTCGATAAAATCTCGGCATGGCGATGAGCCATGGCAACGCGCTGTTCGGGCGTGGGGGGCTCGGGCGCGGCTTCGCCGTTCAAGGCGGCGCGCACCTGCTCGAACACCCACGGGTTTCCCTGCGCGCCGCGACCAATCATCACGGCATCGCAACCCGTTTGCGCCACGAGCGCACACGCCTCTTTTCCGCCAGTCACATCGCCATTGCCAATAACGGGCACCTCGACGGCGGCCTTCACGCGTGCAATCGCGTCCCAATCGGCGCATCCCGAATAGAATTGCGCCGCCGTGCGGCCATGCACCGCAACCGCCGCAGCGCCGGCATCTTCCATACGGCGGGCGAAATCGACCGCGATGTCTTCGTCTGCGGCATACCCCTTGCGGAATTTGACCGTTGTGGGATGTTCGACGGTGGCCGACACCTTGCGCACGATCTCGGCAGCGAGCTCGGGCGTCGTCATGAGCGCCGAGCCGTCGCCCTTCTTCACGATCTTGCGAGCCGGGCAGCCCATGTTGATGTCGATATAAGCGAGCGCATCGCCCATCTCGGATTCAATCCACGCGGCTTCACGCGCCATCGTCTCGGGTTCGTGGCCGAACAGCTGCACGGCAACCTTGCGTTCGTTGGGCGCGCAATCGAGCAAGTGGCGCGTTTTCTCGTTCGCGAACGAAAGCGCTTTGCTGGAAACCATTTCGGTATACGTGATGTCGCAGCCCAACTCCAGGCTCAGCTGACGGAAGGCGATGTCGTTCACGCCAGCCATGGGAGCAAGAAGCACGGGAATGGAGCTGCGTGCGCCGTGCTCTTCCGAGGGGAGCGCTTCACGCGCAGTTCCGCACGAGCCGGAAGCCACTAAATGTGGCTTCCGTGCGAGCTCAGGACTGTTTGAGCATGCAGCGCTCTCCTCGGAAGAGCACGGCGCGCCCACAAGACCCGTCTTATTTGCCGTAACGGCGCGTTCTTCAAAGGCAACCTTACGGAGCCAGTTCATAAATCCTCCCGTAAAGCTCGTTGCCCAAAAGCCAGCCGCCAAAGGTCGGCTTCCAGCGACCATCTTCGCGTTTCACGAGCTTGTCGCGAACGAGCGAATTGAAGACGTCGAGCGCCCCAGGAATGACCACAGCGGCGGCGAACAGCTCATCATCGGAAACACCGTGCGTCATGCGCATTTTCATCATGAGGTCTTCGGCGCACATCTGCTTGCGATCGAGGTCGTCTTGCACTTCCCCATCTTGCACGCGCATGCGGCGGGCATCGTTTTGCGTCATGGTGACGGCGGAAATGCCCAGGCCAAGGTACGGAACGCCCGCCCAGTAGGCAATATTGTGCTTGCATTCGAAACCCTCGCGCGCATAGCTCGCCACCTCGTAGCGATGGAAGCCCGCAGGCGTGAGCACGTTGGGCGCCATCGACATCATGAGCGCCTCTTTGTCCTGGTCAACATCGTCAATCTCGCCCGAGTCGACCATGCGGCGAAATGGAGTGTGGTCTTCGATGGTAAGCGGGTACACGCTCACATGCGTCACGCCCAAGTCGACCGCGGTTTGCACGTCGGCTTCGAACATTTCGGGCGTCTGGCCAGGCACGCCGCACATAAGGTCGACCGATACGTTTTCAAAGCGCTCGCGCGCATCGAGCACCGCTTGCTTGGCGCGGACCGAATCGTGAATGCGATCGAGCGTTTTCAGCAAACCGTCGTCGAAGCTTTGCACGCCAATGGAAAGACGATTCACGCCCAGGGCATAGATATCGCGAATGAGCTCGGGAGTAAGCGAATCGGGATTTGCCTCCATGGAGCATTCGACCTCGGGCGTCAAATTCATGGAAACGCCCAGAGCATAGAGCAATTTCGAAAGGCGCGCCTGGCCCACAAAGCTCGGCGTGCCTCCGCCCAAATACACGGTTTCGATTTCTGCGAGCTCGCCCTCTTTTGCCTTGCGGCGAAGCTCGAGGATCAGATTGTCGATATATTCGTCGATTTCCACCGAATCGGGAGCAACGGCTCGCGTGGTGAAATCGCAATATGCGCAGCGATGCTTGCAAAAAGGCAGATGGATATAAAGCGCCTTATACGGATCGTGCGGCATAGGTGCCTCCTAATTCGTTGCGACCACGGAAAGAAACGCGCCAAGGGCGTTCATGGATTCAACGCCAAGCAAAACAAGCAAAACCAAGGCCGCGATAATCGCCACGATAATTGCCGCCTTCGCCTTGCCCGACATTTTGCGTCGCACGGGGGCTTGCTCGCTGAACGCGTCGTCAAGCCACGTGCCTTCGTCGCTCGCATGAACAGGCGTCGAGGCCTGAGGCTCGTCACGAAACGCGTCTTCCAGGAAGTCGTATTCTTCGTCGTGCTTTCCCATAAACACCTCCAAGCAAGCTCAGCAGTTAAAACCAAACCAAAAGAGCGACCCAAGCCCGCAAGAACCGGCAAAAGTCGCAGGTCAAACCAGAAAGCACCTGGTTGGACCAATGCCAGCGAACGGCGCTCCGAGCGGGCAGCTCGCCGCGAACCCGCGCGCATGAGCCTTGCAGCCATGCGCGCGGCCCAAGCGGCAAGGTGCGGCTCGGAGCGCCACGCAGCGTCAGGGTTGACGCGTGGCGGGGCTATTCGTCAACCTTCAAAATCGCCATGAAGGCTTCCTGCGGCACTTCGACGTTGCCGATCGCCTTCATACGCTTCTTGCCGGCCTTCTGCTTCTCGAGCAACTTACGCTTACGCGAGATGTCGCCGCCGTAGCACTTCGCCAAAACGTCCTTGCGCTTCGCGCGTACCGTTTGACGGGCAAGCACGCGGCCGCCAACGGCCGCCTGGATGGGCACCTCGAACATCTGCTGCGGAATGATGTCTTTCAGTTTCTCGCACAGCACGCGCCCGCGGTCGTACGCCTTATCTTTGTGCACGATGAACGACAGGGCGTCGATCGGCTTGCCGGAAAGCAGAATGTCGAGCTTCTGCAGGGAGCCCGGCTTGTATTCGTCGAACTCGTAGTCGAGGCTTGCGTAGCCCTTCGTGCGGCTCTTCAGCTGATCGAAATAGTCGAGGATGAGCTCACTCGAGGGAATCTCCCAAATCTGCTCCACCGTCGTGGGCGAAATATAGTTCATGGTCTTGAACGTGCCGCGGTGCGCCACGGTAAGTTCCATGACCGCGCCCACGTAATCGGGCGGAATCATGATCGTCGCGCGCAGGTACGGCTCTTCGATATGGTCGATTTCCGAAGGGTCGGGCATATCTTGCGGCGAGTGCACGCTCACCATTTCTTTGTTGGTCTTGTACACGTGGTATTCAACGCTCGGCGCGGTAGCGATAAGGTCAAGGCCGAATTCGCGCTCCAAGCGCTCTTTGATGACCTCCATGTGCAGAAGGCCCAAGAATCCAACGCGGAAGCCAAAGCCCAACGCGTGGCTGTTCTCCATCTCCCATTCAAGGGCGGGGTCATTCAGCGACAGCTTCTCGAGGGCCTCTTTGAGCGCCTCGAACTGGTCGCTTTCGATGGGGAACAAACCCGTGTACACCATGGGCTTCGCCTCGCGATAGCCCGGCAAGGGCTCGGTCACGCCGCCGACCCTCGAGGTGATGGTATCGCCCACGCGAACCTGGGAAACGTCCTTCAGGCCCGTGACCAGATATCCGACTTCGCCCACCGAAAGGTTCGGAAGCGCAACCTCTTTGGGATGGCGCGCGCCAACTTCTTCAACAAGAATCTCGGTGCCGGCGTTCACGAGGCGCACCTCGTCGCCCTTCTTGATGGAGCCGTCGACCACGCGAACCAGCGCGACCACGCCGCGATACGGATCGAAATACGAGTCGAAAATAAGCGCGCGCAGCGGACCTTCGGCGTTGCCTTCGGGCGACGGAATAAGATGCACCACGGCCTCGAGCAGGTCTTTCACGCCAACACCCGTTTTGCCGCTCGCCAAAATCGCGTCATCGGCGACAATCGCCAGGCCATCTTCAATCTCGCCCTTCACGCGCTCGGGCTCGGCCGAGGGAAGGTCGATCTTGTTGATGAGCGGAATAATCTCGAGGTCGGCGTTCATGGCCATCATAGCATTGGCGACCGTTTGGGCCTCAACGCCCTGCGTGGCGTCCACCACGAGCACCGCGCCTTCGCATGCCGCCAGGCTTCGGCTCACTTCATAGGTGAAGTCGACGTGACCCGGGGTGTCGATAAGGTTGAACTGGTACTCCTGGCCATCGTCGGCGGTATAGGCGACGCGCACAGCCTGGCTCTTGATGGTAATGCCGCGCTCGCGCTCGATATCCATGGTATCGAGCAGCTGCTCTTCCATATCGCGCTGGGATACCGTGCCGGTAAGCTCGAGAATGCGGTCGGAAAGCGTCGACTTGCCATGGTCGATATGGGCGATGATGCTGAAATTGCGAATGAACTTGGGATCGGTGCTCATATAGTTGCAGCGCTCCTGGTCTCTATAGCGGAAAGGGCCCACTTCCGCGGGCCCTTTTCAGTAACGTAACGCCGCGCTGTGGCCCGGCGTTGATTGTTGAGGATTTACTCCTCGGTGGCCTCGGCAGCCTCGGCGGCAGCGGCTTCAGCCTCGGCCTTGGCCTTGGCGTCGTGAGCCTTCTTCTCGGCCTTCAGGGTAGCCTCGCGGCGCTTTGCCTTCTCGGCGTCGGCAGCCTTGTAAGCTTCCTTCTTGGCAGCCTTAGCGGCAGCCTTCTTGGTGCCACCCTTGGGGGCAGCAACCTTCTTCTCGCGCTTCGGCGCAGCAGCGATGTCTTCCGCGGTCACCACGGTGTTGGCAAGAGCCATGACGCCAGACTTGCGGTTGGAAGCCTGGTTCTTGTGGATGATGCCCTTGGAAGCAGCCTTGTCGAGCAGACGGCAAGCATGCTGAGCCTTGGTGTAAGCCTCAACGCCGTTGCCGGCAGCGACAGCCTCGCGGACCGCGCGAACGGCGGTCTTCAGCTCGCTTTTGACAGCCTGGTTGCGCTTGCGAGCCTTCTCGGCGGTGATGATGCGCTTCTTCTGAGATTTGATGTTAGCCACTGTTTCCTCCGGTTAATTAGAAATGGTCCCGTACCAGCGAATCGACGCATCTTCAGCACTCAGCTGCGTCGACGTGCGGATTTGCCGCTTCGCTACCCTTTGCATGGTTACCCGCGCCAGTTTCACGTGTGCTGGAAACCTGTAAGCGGCGCTTCGACCGGTGGACTGCGGCCTGGCCCATGCAACAAGGCAATGTGAAACTATAAGCGCTCGTCAAGCCCACGTCAAAGAATTTATGCCGAATGTGGGCGAAAAAGCGCAACCGTGCGAAAAACGCGGCTTCATACGGTAGTATGGGCGGCGTTACCAACAAGGAGATCGCATGTCTAAAACGATGAACTACCACAACGTGAAATTCACCGCAGCCTATGGCACTTCCAAGCAGCTGCCCCCTTCCACGCACGCCGAGGTTTCTTTCGTCGGCCGCTCCAACGTTGGCAAGTCGTCGCTTATGAACAAGCTGTTCAATCGCAAAAAGCTTGCGAAGGTTTCTGCCACACCGGGCAAAACGTCGACCATCAATTTTTTCGAAGCCGAATGGGCCGACTTCGTCGACCTGCCAGGGTATGGCTTCGCGCAGGTTTCGAAATCTGAAAAAGCCCGTTGGCGCGAAATGATTGAAGGCTATTACAACCAAGACCGCGAGTTTTGCTGCGTGGTCTCGCTCATCGACATTCGCCACCCCGCAACCGCGCTCGACGTGAATATGATCGAGTTCTTGATTGCCGCCGAACTGCCGTTCATGATCGTATGCACGAAAGCCGACAAGCTCTCGAAGAACAAATGCATGCAAAATATCGCCGCGCTGCGCCGCCAGCTGGGATTCTCGCGCGACGAGGTGGAAATCATCCCCATCTCTTCGGCCAACGGCTCGGGCATTGACGATTTGAAGGCAGCCCTCGAACGCCGCATCAAAGCTTACAACAACGACAAAAGCAGCGAGGAATAGACCTTCGCCGAACCGCATAACCGCGCGCCGACGCACCCCTTGATTTCAGGCGATGCAAGCCTACTTCTTTGCGCAGGTTGAAATGGCCCAATCGAAGAACACGTCCTCGGCGTCGGCGCCGCTTTTCATCGCGCGTTCGCAATCACGGGCGCTTGAAAGGGCTGCGCGAAGCTCCGCAGCAGACCACAAACGCGCAGCAGCCGCCACCTTCTTCGCTTTCCAATCGGGCATCTTGAGCTGCTTCGCCAAAGGCCCGGGGCCGCTTTGCCCGCGAGCCGCAAGCGCATGGCACGTGAGCATTTCGCGCAACGAACTCACGCAAAAACCGATAAGCGCATACGCCGAGGTATCGCCGAGCTTCGCGCGCACGCGTACGCATTCGGCGACATTTCGCTGCGTGAACGGCGTGGTGAAATCCCACGGCTTCGCCTGCGAAGTACGCGTGACAAGCGCCGACACTTCTTCGGGTCTAACGGGTTGGGTGCCCGTGTGCGCAAGCGCGATTTTCTTCAGCTCGGCATCGAGATGCACCGTGTCTTCGCCCACAAGCTCCACCAAAAGCTTCGCAGCCGAATCGGTCATGGCGATGCCGTGCGACGTCGCCATGGCGCGCACCTGGGACGGCAATTCGTATGCCTTGCGCGGCGCGCAATCGATGACCGCCTTGGGGCCAACCGCCGCCGCAGCCTTATAGAGGCGCGTGTTTTTCGCAAGCTTATTCGCAAGCAACGCCAGCACCGTGAAATCGGCCGGCGATGAGAGATACGCGACGAGCGCTTCGGAATCGGCCTTCTTCAAATCGTCGGCATTTCGCACGATAACGAGGCGCTTGTCGATGCCGAAGGGCATGGTGTTGCACGCAGCCACGATATCGCCACCCAAAGCGTCTTTACCGTCGAACGTGTCGCAGTTGAAATCGAGGTCGCCCATCGCTTCCAGGCGCGAACGCAAGCGCTTAAGCACGGTTTCGCGCTTAAGCTGGTCTTCGCCGTTGATCAAATATGCCGGCAGCAAATTCACTTCGGCCATAGCCTTCTGACTCCTCGATTCCATATCTTTTCTGACGCCCTATTCTAAAGCAACCCCGTCCGCATGCTGAGGCCGCACTTTAATTCCCTCTCGGGAAAACACGCAGGCGATATCGCCCAGCTCATCAGTTCGAAAAACGCGCGTTCCCGCTGCTTCAAGGGCATCGATCGTCGTTTGGGCGGGATGTCCGTAGCGATTGTTCGCGCCGCAGCTCACAAGGGCGATATTTGCCGAAAGCTCCTTGGCGAGTTCCGTCGTCATTCCCGCCTTGCTGCCATGGTGGCCCGCCTTCAGCACATTCACGACCGGCATCCCTGAAGAACCTGTGCCGCCGCTATGGACCATTTTTTCTATTTGGTCGGCCTCGGCATCGCCCGTGAGCAGCGCGGTAAGCCGCCCCGCCTCGCTCTCGTAGCTCACGAGCAAACACAGGCTATCGGCATTGCCGCCTGCATCCGAAAAAACTTGCGGCCACACCACGCGGCACGTAAACCTTCCCACGCGTATCTCATCGCCCACACCAAGCCCCACTGCCTGGCGTCCCGAAACGCTGCGCGCTTGCGCGAGCAGCTCAACGCAACCATCGCAGGGACACGCATACGTTTCCTGCGCAACATACACGCACGATCCAGCAATAGTGGACGCAAGCGAATCAAGCGATGCGCAGTGGTCGTCGTCGTGATGGCTAATCGCGACGCCCGAAAGATGCGGCGTGCGCGTTCGAGCGAGCGCCGCCGCGAGCATCGCATCCTGATTGCCCGTGTCAACCAAAAGCGATGCGCCTTCGCTTTTCACCAGAATCGCATCGCCCTGCCCCACATCGAGCGCGACGATTTCGTCGGGCTCGAGCAGCGGAGCCACCACGACGCACGCCACCACCATAAGCGCCATAGCAGCCGCAACCCCCACCGCGCGCGCTCGCGTTGGACGAGGCCACACGGCCCACAGGGCCACAAACGCCAATGCGGAAAGGGCGACAACAACCCACATTTCGGCCGAACACGGAAGAGACGCAAAGGGAACGCGCGCGAGCGCCGCCAAAAGCGCAGACAGTGCCTGAGCCAAGGCGATAATCGCCGCAAGAACCGCCTTTCCCACCGGCGCATACAAAGCGGTAAGCCCCAGCCCAACAAGACCACCCGCAATGAAAACCGTGAACAGGGGCGCCGCAATCATATTCGTCAAAGGCGACAGGAGCGGCACGCGCGAGAACACGCACGCCGTAACGGGCGCGATGGGAATATTCGCCGCCGTCGTAAGCGCGCACGTTTGGCACAGCGTTTCTGCCCGCCGTCCAAAAACAGCCTCAAACCACGCCTGCATGAGGGGCGCAAGCGTCACGATTCCCAAAGTCGATGCAGCCGAAAGGAAGAACGACAACGACAGTGCATTCGTCGGATGCGCAGCAAGCAAAATGCATACGCATACCCCAAGCGCCGCAAGCGACGACGATCGACGAGCGCCCCAAATCGCGCTCACCACCACAGCCGCCATGAGCGCCGCGCGAATGACGGGCGCCGAAAACCCCGTAAATGCCGCATAGGCACAATAGAACAGGCACAACACGATAGAAAGCGCCATGCGCGGCGTGCGCGCCCGCGTGAGCAGCGCACCCGCAAGCGCGGCAACCACCGAAAGATGAGCGCCCGAAACGGCAACCATATGCGCCAAGCCTACCGTTTTCACGTCGTCGTACAGGCCGTCCTCTTCGAGCTTGCTCCTATCGCCTATCACGATTGCCCGCACGAGCGCCGCGCCACGCCCCTCAAACGCATCGAACACCTCGCGGGCGAAACAGCGCGCCGCCACAACCGACGAGAGAGGGCCCGCGTCGTCAACAATCGTGGCCTGCGTTAATTTCGCACGCGCGCAGAGCCCCTTTGAGGCGTATCGAGAAAACGACGCTTCGGAAAATTCCGAAAACGTCGCGCTCGCCACAACGCGCTGCCGAGCGAGCAGGCGCGCGTCGCCTTCTATATCGGCGTCGCCATACGTCGCCAACACGTCGCGGGCAACGCCGTTCGTATCAATCACGCGCGCATGCACGGAATAGCCATACGAACCGAGCTTGGCGTCTTCCACCACCTCGAGCGCATATTCCCCTGGTTCAAGGCCCCGTGGCACATCGCGCGGTACGTCGCCGCCCGCAATCGCGAGCGCTTGCCACGCCGCAAGCGATATCCAAGCGACAACCGCGACAACAAGCGAAACGGGCAAAGACGGACGCCGCGGAAATCGAGGCGCCGACCGATCGGTCGGCCCTTCCACCAATCCTTCCCCGAGCAAAACGGCATTGCTTCCTCGCCCAACGCGCCCCAAAGCCTTCGCGCCATGCGAAATAGCCCGTTTCATACGCAAATCGAATCTTTGAGCTTCGCGAATTTCTTCTCGCCGATGCCATCGACGCGCATAAGGTCTTCGATGCTCGAAAACGGGCCGTTTTGCTCTCTATCGGAAATGATCGCCTGGGCCGTCGCGGAGCCTACGCCGGAAAGCGTCTCAAGCGCCGACGCGTCGGCTGTATTAATGTTCACAAGCGATGTCGCAGCCGCCGCACCGCTCGCGCCGCCTGCGGGCCCCTGTGCCAAAGCTGCCTCAACTTCGGCCTTCGTGGGCAGATCGATATGCTCGCCGTCGGAAAGCACCCGCGCCAGGTTAACCGTTGAAGCGTCGGCATCCTCGGCAAGCCCGCCTGCCGCTTCGACGGCATCGCGCACACGCAAGCCCTCATCCAGCGAATACACTCCGGGATTTGCAACAGCGCCCGTCACGTACACATACACCTGAGCCTTTGTCTCAACCGCTTCGGGCTCGGGCGAGCTTGGCGCAACGGCGTCGCCAGCATGCACCTCAAACGCCGGAGCGCGCATGCTGGAAAACGCCGCCCATCCAACCCCCGCGGCGATAAGAGCCGCAAGCGCCACAGCGCCGACTTTCGCCGGCGTGCTTGGCATGAGGCGATTGATTGCACGGCGCACACCGCCCCGACTGCTCGAAAAAGGTATTTCGCTGCGCATAGCCGCCCCTTACAACAAAGAAGAACCATGCGGGCGAGTATGACATGCAAACCTTGCCGGTTCCTTGCCCCACCGCTGTCCAACTCCCGCCGTTTTCCTGCCGCTTTCCCGCAGAAAACACGCGAAATCCCTCGCGCCTCCACGCAAAACCGCGGCATTTTCCGCGCAAACTCCCGCAGTTTCCCCCAGAATCCACGCCATTTCCCGCTTCAGAACGCCGAATTGCGCCGCCTTGCCACGCGAACGCGAGCTTACCTCAAGTAGCAATTCGGCAACGGAGCCAAGATGTTCCGCTCGTCAGGTGGACGCGCGGGATAATAAGCGAATGCAATTATCGACAACTGCCATACCAGCACGTGAAAAAAGGGCGCACGAGCCCCTTACTTTGTATTACCTCGTATTCGTTTTCGCAGTGTGCAGCATCTTGGGGCTCATCCTCGAAACCGTCGTGAGCTATTTCGTCGATGGCCGCTGGGAAAGCCGCGTCGGATTCGTTTGGGGACCGTTCTCGCCGATTTATGGCGTAGGCGGCGTGCTCATCACGCTCGCGTTGCACCACTTCGAAAACGCCTCACCGCTTATCATTTATGCGATGTCGGCCGCATTCGGCGCGGCGTTCGAATATTTCGCGGCATGGTTTTGGGAAAGCGCCTTCGGCATTGTTGCTTGGAGCTATATCGACCAGCCCTTCAATATAGGCGGGAAAACCTGCCTCGGAATCGCGCTCGTATGGGGGCTTGCAGGCCTTGCATGGGTAAAACTCGCCGCTCCCATGCTGAAAGAGGCTTCGGAGGCGGTTCCGCGCGCCTGGCGCGAACCCCTCGCCTGGGCCCTGCTCATTTTCTTTTTGGCCGATGCCGCCACAACCATGCTCGCCCTCGACTGCTGGATGTACCGCCTGAACGGCCTTGAGCCCGAAGGTGCCTTCCAGCAATTCTTCGCGCAGCATTACGGCGATGGCGCCATGCAGGCGAAATTCGAGACCATGTCGATGTATCCGCAGCTCGCGACCCTTCGCGGCTAAACGGCCCAGAACGCGCCGGACAACGCGAACCAAGCAGGCCGCGCAATACCCAAAAGCGCCATCGGCAGTCTCCCTATTTTCGCGAAGAGCTACAATCGCATCGCGGTTCGCGCGCGCCCGCAACGCACCCTTCCATGCTCAACGCCGCCAGAAGCCTATCGAGCACAACGCCTTGCTCTATTCCCTGCAATGCGCACATATCGCCGAGCGTTCTTCGGGCGTTCCACTTCTGGAATTCGAGCGCCTCTTCCGATGGGAACCCGTCTTCACTTTGCGCCAGCGAGGAATACAGCCCCAAAATGCCGTGCACGTTATAGCAAATAAGCATTTCGACCTGAGGGCTGAGCGCCTCGCCATTGGGGCAGAGCACGGCGCGCCAAATATTCCTGAATATGTCGAACACCACGTTCATCACATGCTCGCCGCCTCCCTGGCGCACGAGCAGCACGGTACGTTCAATATGCCTTTGCATGCTATCGAACGGCATGCGGTCGATTTCGCCCGTCGTCATAAGCAGCACTTCATGCACGATGGAATGCTGTTCGAGCAGCTCGCTTTCAATCGCCCTATCAACAAGGGCGTCGACGCTTTTGAAGTGGTAATAGAACGTGCCGCGGTTCACTTCGGCCGCCTGGGCGACGGTTCGCACGGAAACGCACCGCAGCGGCGTAGTTTCGAGCACATGCCAAAACGCATCAAGAATGCGCCGTTCCGCGCATATCTCGGTATCTTTTTTCGGCCTAGCCACGACACTCCCCCTTCGCGCGATTGTCGTTTACCGCCGAGCTGGCGCCCTTGCTGGCATGCGCGCTCATCACGAGCATTTGCAGCCTGTTCTCAATGTTAGCAAAGCTCACGTCGGGATCGTAATCGAGCGGCAAAATGTTCGCATGCGGGTAGCGTTCTTTGAGCTGCTTGACGATGCCGCGCCCCACGACATGGTTGGGCAGGCAGCCGAACGGCTGCAAGATAACGAAAGAGCTGCAGCCATGCTGCGCCTGATGCAAAATCTCGGCAGCGATGAGCACGCCCTCGCCAGCATCAAAGGTGTGATGGATGATGGGGTCGCTCGCTTGCACAAGATCGCCCATGCGGCAGGGCGGCTCATAGAGCGGGTGCGCTTTGCCAATGCGGTCGCACACATCATGCGCATGCTCGAAGAGCGTGTTCGCGATGCGATTGAAGGCGACATTCGCAGCAGACCTGGTCACATGGAATTCACGAGACTGGGCATCTTGGTAGAAATACGTTTTGCGAATCACGTCGGTCATGCGCGCCTCGATGATCTCGAAGCCGTTTCGTTCAAGATACGCCTCAATGTCGCGATTGGCGCCAGGGTGGAAGTTGAGCAGGTACTCACCCACGATGAGCACCGTCGGGCGCGGGTTGCTTCGATCGTACTCCACGTTGTTCATAAGCGAAATCGCATGCTTGAACCCACGCTTCGCGCCAGCAACGCCATGACGCTCGATGCCTTCCATAATCGCGTCGATACCCGCCTCGAATGCCGCATCGGCGGCGCCCGGCTCAAGCTCATAGGGGCGAATGCGACGCAAAAGCGCCTCGAGCGCGTCGATCATCGGCAGACCCATGGCAATGCGGATCGCACTCGCGAGATTCATGCGAAAGCCCGGGTGGATGTTGTGAGCGTCAGCATCATCGTTCGTAATAATGGGAACATGCGCATACCCCGCATCGTCGAGCGCTTTACGCAGTAGCGCCGCATAGTGGGTAAGGCGGCAATCGCCGATATATTTTCCCGTGCCAATAGCGACATCGGCATCGTCGTATCGACCGCTTTCAAGCGCGGCGAGCGCCTCGCCAATCACGATTTGCGCCGGGAAGCAAATGTCGTTGTGCACGTATCGCTTGCCGAGCTCGATAGCGCGCTCGCGGCCCAAATCGAGCGGAACGGCGCGCACGCCCTGCTTGCAAAACACCGAGCTCATAAGCCTGCAGAACGCGTGCGAAGTATTCGGCACCAGGATGACTTTCTCGCGACGGTCGGCGCGCGTGAACTTCTGCGGGTAAGGGTCGGGCAGCTCATGCGACGTCGCGGGAGCCGACGCACGCTCGCGGCGAGCATCGACGGTCTCGATGAACGAGCGCACGCGAATGCGCAACGGGCCCGAAGCGTCGCTTTCGTCGGTCTTCAATATGAGCGGCGTTTTCGTGCCGCCCGAGCGCTCGCGCATCAGGCGCGCGATTTCGTCGCTGAGGTAGGCATCGTGCCCGCAACCGAAGCTTACGAGCTGCACGTATTCCAAATTCGGACTTTCGGCGGCAATCATGGCGCTCGCGAGCATGCGCGCGTGGAAGTTGTTCACCACATCGATCAAGCTCGCCGACAGATCGACGTCCTCGATATGCGGCACCGCATCGGGCGGCAAAACCGAAATGCCCAACTTGCAGAACAGCTCAGGAAGGCGATGGTTCACAAGCAGATCGTTGTGATAGGGTCGGCTCGCGAGCACGACCGCGTAGGCGCCCGCCTCGCGCGCGGCGTTAAGAGCGGCACCGCCCCGCTCGACAAGCTCGCGCTTGAAGCTCATCTGAGCACCGTCGGCCATGCGAATAGCATCGCGCGCCATATCTTCGTCAATACCGAACGTCTCGCGCATATACGCGCACAATTGGCAATCGCGATCGGCCGTCGAGAACCAATGGAACAGCGGCGTGTCGAACGGCACATTCCACGTGCGCGCCAGGTCGTCGCTGCTCTTGACCACCATGGGGTATCCCTTCACCACGGCGCACATCGAAACGCTTGTTTCGGCACGATTCTCGGTTGGCACCGTCGTGATGATGGGCATGAAGATGCGATCGACTCCCATGCGAGCGAGCTGGCGCACGTGGCCATGCACGACCTTCGCAGGGAAGCACACCGTGTCAGACGTGACCGAGGGCAAGCCGTCTTCGTACATGCTCCGCGTGCTCAAGCTCGAGAGCTCCACGTCGAAGCCCAGCGCGCGCAAAAACGTCGTCCAAAACGGCGCGGTGTCCCACAGGGCCAGCACGCGAGGCAGACCCACGGTTATATGGCGCTTCGGGCACAGCGGGCGCGAGGGCCACTCTTTGAACAGAAGGCGCTGGCGCGTCGCAAACAGGTTCACCGGCGTGGCAACCCTTTTGCAAGCCGCTCCAGCAGCATGCGATTCAAGCGCCGATACGGATATCTCACCGCGCGCGCACCGATTGCCCGTCACAAACGCGCGACCGTCAGAAAACGACACGACCGTGCGTGCGCACCGGTTCGCGCATTTGTCGCAGGGAACGTTGGCCTGCGTCGTGAACGCAAAACCGTCGAGGGCGTCAAGCCCAATAAACGAACTTTTCTCCCCCGCGTTGCGATCGCGCGCGATAAGCGCGCAGCCAATGGCGCCCATAAGGCCCGGATACGGCGCGCGCACCACATTGCGCCCCACATACGCCTCAAGCGCGCGCAGCACGGCGTCGTTGGCGAATGTGCCGCCCTGCACCACAATGCGATCGCCAAGCGAGTCGAGGTTCGAGACGCGAATGACTTTCGTGAACACGTTTTCGATAATCGATCGGCACAAGCCCGCCATGATGTCGTCGGGAGTGCGCCCGTTTTTCTGCTCGCTCACAATGGAGCTGTTCATGAACACGGTGCAGCGGCTGCCCAAGTCCACCGGATGCGCGCTTCGGAATGCCGCTTTCGCGATATCGCGCGTTTGAATACCAAGCGATTGCGCAAAGTTTTCCAAGAACGACCCACAGCCGCTCGAACAGGCCTCGTTCACCACGATATCGCGCACGATGCCGTCTTCGACCCACATGGCCTTCATGTCTTGACCGCCGATGTCGAGAATGAAGCTCGCATCGGGCACGAACGCGCGCGCGGCACGCGCATGGGCGACTGTCTCGACCGTATGGCAATCGGCCGAAAATGCGCTCGCGAACAAATCTTCTCCGTAGCCAGTCACGCCCACGCCCGCGATATCGAGCCGAATGCCCGCCGAAGCGTATCGGTCGCGCAGCGCAATAAGGGCATCGCGAGCAATAGCGAGCGGCTCGCCCTCGTTGGACGCGTAAAAGCTATCAACGACCTCGCCATCGTCGGCGACAAGGGCGAGCTTGGTCGTAGTGCTGCCTGAATCGATGCCGAGCCACACGCGCACCGATCGATTCGAGTCGCAGAGTTCACGCGCACGAGCAACGCCGCCGCATTCCGCAAGCTTTCCGTGGCGCGCCTCGAAATCGGCCTTCTCTTCCGCATTCGCGAACAGCGGCGCGTCGGTAGGCTGCGCTTCGAACGAACTTTCGAGCTCAGAGAGCGCAGCGCGGGCATGTTCGATGCAAAGGCTCGCGTCTTCTGCGGCAAACAAGTCGGAAAGCGAAAGCGCGGCGCCTCGCGCGACCATGGTTTCGGGATGATCGGGAATGAGAGCCTGCTCGTCTGAAAGGCCCAAGCGCTCCTTGAAAACGCCAATAAGACGAGGATTGAACGTGAGCGGCCCGCCCATGAACACGATAGGCGCCCTTACATCGAGCCCCTGGGCCAAACCGCCAAGCGTTTGCTTAGCGATAGCGTGAAACGTTGAAAGCGCCAAATCGCACTTCGAGACGCCATTGTTCAAAAGCGGCTGAATATCGGTTTTGGCATACACGCCGCATCGGCCCGAAATGTCATAGGGGCGCGTGCCCGCCTCGGCGTATTCATTGAATTTCTCAACGGGAATGCTCAGAACCTCGGCAACCTCGTCGATAAACGCGCCCGTGCCGCCGGCGCAGCTGCCATTCATGCGCATGTCGCCGACTTCTTGCGCGCCAGATTCATCGTGGCGGAAGAAGATCATCT
>CAKUEV010000013.1 GCA_934646845.1 uncultured Slackia sp. | reverse complement strand
GATGTGAAATGCACCGTGTTCGACGGTTCATATCATCCGGTCGATTCCAACGAGATGGCGTTCAAGACGGCGGCGCGCATCGGTTTCCGTGCGGCGTGCGAGCAGGCGACCCCCGTGGTGCTCGAGCCTATGGCCACGATGAGCATCGCTGTGGGCGAGTCGTATGCAGGCGCGGTGATGGGCGACATCTCCACGCGTCGCGGTCGCATTATCGGCACCGACTCAAACGATGCTGGTGAGACGGTCATTATGGTACGCGTGCCGTATGCCGAGGTCGTAAGCTACACGAAAGACCTGCGCAGCATCTCGCGCGGTTCGGGCAGCTACACCATTGAGCTCGATGGCTATGAGCAGGCTCCTGCCGATGTGCAGAAAAAGCTCGTCGCCGAATACGAGGCCAAGCGAGCGGCCGGCAATTAACGATTCGCAGATGGAACCTGTTAAATGCTCGTAGCGTTTAACAGCTTTTCGCGTTTGCGAGTGGACAATGGGGCAGGGGTTTATCCTCTGTCCCATTTTTTGCGCGAGGAATGCGCTCAATGCTCGTGGCGTTTAACACATTCTTTGGAGCAAGGGACGGGGCGGCCTTGTTCCTTTTAACCTTGCCTTGGTTTTCGTCACGCACAACCTGTTAAACGCTACGAGCATTTGACAGGTTTCTGCGGCGATGGGCCGGGTTCGTATTTAACGGACGCTGTTGGTGCTCTTGCGCTACCATGGGCGCACGCACTCGTCGGAAGGCCCGCCCATGAAACTGCAACAGCTCGTTTATGTCACGAAAGTCGCGGAATGCGGCAGCATTACCGAGGCCGCGCGCAGGCTGTACGTTTCGCAGCCTTCTATCACGAGTGCGATTCACGACCTTGAGCAGGAAATGAACGTGCATATTTTCGACCGCACGAACAAGGGCGTGGTAGTTTCGGAAGAGGGCGAAACATTTCTTGGCTACGCGCGCCAGGTGCTCGAACAGGCTGAGCTGCTCGAGGGCAAATACAAGAATCCGGCGCAGCGCGTGCCCCATTTCAGCGTGTCGTGCCAGCACTATTCGTTCGCGGTGAACGCGTTCGTCGACGTGATTCGCGAGTTCGATGCTGCGCGCTACGATTTCACGCTTCGCGAGGAGCAGACGCACGAGATCATCGAAGATGTCGCCCACATGAAAAGCGAGCTTGGCGTGCTTTACCTGTCGGCGCGCAATCGCGAGGTTATTGGAAAGATGCTCGCTGCCAACGAACTGGTTTTCGAGCCGCTGTTCCGGGCCGAACCGCATGTTTTCGTGTGCTCGAGCCATCCGCTCGCGTCTCGCGCGTCGGTCACGCTCGACGATATGGCCGATTACCCGTTTTTGTCGTATGAGCAGGGCAGCTTCAATTCGTTCTACTATTCCGAAGAGCTCACATCCACGCTCGATCGTAACAAGAATATTCGCGTGCGCGACAGGGCGACGTTGTTTAACCTGCTCATCGGCCTGAACGGCTATACGGTATGCTCGGGCGTAATTAGCGCGGAACTCAATGGCGCGTCTATTATTTCGGTTCCGCTCGATATCGATGAATATATGGAAGTGGGCCTGGTCACGCGCAAGGGCACGCAGCGGTCGGTATACGGCGCGGCGTATGTTGAAGCGATTCGGCGCCATATTCCGCAGTAGGGCCGAAGGCGGGCCGAAGCGCGGTGCGCGGGCGACTTGTCGCTCTGGGCACATTCTCGTAAGCATCTCCCCTTCTCGCTATAGAAAAAACCTGTCGCAAAAGCAAAGTTATTCGTATTTCACAATCGCAAGCTATACCTGCATACTGTTCGCCAGACATTAAACCAATTCAAACAGAGGGTTAGACATGACTGTGAATTCCGAAACCAATGCGCCGTTTCGCTGTGATATCGTTGGCAGCTTCCTTCGTCCTGACGTGCTGAAACAGGCGCGCGCCGATTTCAATGCGGGCGTCATCGACGCTGCCCGGCTCAAGACCGTTGAAGATGTCGCCATTCGTGACCTCGTCGCCAAGCAAAAAGCTGCGGGCTTGAAGGTCGTGACCGATGGCGAGTTCCGCCGCAGCTATTGGCACCTCGACTTCATGTGGGGCCTTCAGGGCATCGAGCGCCGCACGAGCCGCGAGGGCTACCAGTTCCACGACGAAGAAACCACGGCCGATACCGCCGTGGTCACGGGCCCGATTTCTGGCGAGAACCATCCGTTCGTCGAGCACTTCAAGTTCGTGCAGGCACTTGCTGGCGACGATCATGTTGCGCGCCAGACCATTCCCGCGCCAATTCAGACGTTTTCTGAAGTGACGCTCGATCGCTGCGACGGCCAGCAGGAAAGCCTGCGCAGCGTGTACGCGACCGACGAAGAACTTGCCGACGCGATCGCTGCGGCATATCGCCAGGTTATCGCCGATTTATATGCCGCGGGTTGCCGCAATATCCAGTTCGATGACTGCACGTGGGGCATTTACTGCGACACCGATTTCGTGGCGAAAACGGGCATGCAGGCCGTCGATATCCAGAAGGTGAGCGAGCTCGGCGTGGCGCTGAACAATGCCGCCATCGAGGGCGCGCCCGAAGACCTCGTGATCAACACCCACGTGTGCCGCGGCAACTACCACTCCACCTACGCGTTCGAGGGCGGCTACGACCCGGTGGCGCCGTACTTGTTCGCGCACGAAAACGTGAGCGCGTTCTATCTGGAATTCGACACGCCGCGCGCGGGCGGTTTCGAGCCCTTGGCTCACGTCGCCGAGGGCAAGAAGGTTGTGCTCGGCCTTATCACGTCCAAGCAGCCCGGTTTGGAGGACAAGGAAGTGGTGAAGGCGCGCATCAAAGAAGCGTCGAAGTACGTGCCGCTTGAAAACCTGTACCTCTCGCCGCAGTGCGGCTTCGCGAGCTGCGAGATTGGCAACAAGCTCACCGAAGAAGAGCAGTGGGCGAAAATCGCGCTCATTCAGGAAATCGCCGCCGAGGTGTGGGGCGAGTAACCCGCGTGCGTTAGCAAACGTGCACGGTGAAATAAGGAAGCTTCCATAGGGAAAGGCGAGCTGGGAATATGCTCCCAGCTCGCCTTTTGACGTTGCGTCGAATCTCCGTCTTGTTCCTGACGCGGGCACCGCGGCGTTCGGGACATGCTCAACTTGTATGTATCATATGATATATACAAGTTGGGGAAAGGTGCTGACATAGGCTGCATGTCGATGGGCGTCATGAACTCGGTTGATTTGGGGCGAAATTGCGCAGAAAAAAACGGAGGCCCGCAGGGAGCCTCCGTTTTGGTTTTGCTATTGCCTAGCGACGTCCGCCGCGACCGGGGCGATTGCCGCCCTTGCCGCCACGGTTGCCGCCATTGGAACGGCCGCCGCCGAAGTTGCCGCCGCGGTTGTTGCCGCCGCGACCGCCGAAGTTGCCGCCGTTGTTGCGACCCGCGCCGCCCTTGCCGGAGCGCTGGAAGCCATCAGAATGGCCGCCATTGCCGGGGCGTCCGCCGCCGTTGCTCGGACGGTCGCCGAAGCTCTTGCCGCCGAAGCCGTTGCTGCGGTTGTTGCCGCCGCGGCCGCCGTTGCCGTAGTTCTTCTTGCCGGGCTTGCTGCCACGGCCATCGGAATACTGCTTGTCGGCGTATTTCTTGCCGCGTGCGCCGCGGCTGCCGCGCTCGTCGTCGAAGAAGCTGCCCTGGTAGGCCTCGTTGCGCGGGGTGTCCCAGCTGCCGCGTTTGCCGCCGCGGTCGTTGCCGCCACGACGATCGTCGCGGTCGTTGTACTTGCGCACGCGGCCGCCGCCACGGCGCTCGTCGCGGAAGCCGTCGAGGTCGCGGTCGTCATGGTTGGCCATGCGGCTGCGCTTGCCGGGCTTGCCCTTCGCGCCGCCCTTCTTCGAGAAGGAATCGTACGAATAGCCGCCCTCGTCGTTGCCGCGCTTTTTGGACTTCTTCTTGCCGCCTTCCATGTTCGGCGTGTCGAACATGGCTGCGTAAGCTGCGTCGGCTGCGGCCTGGCGCTCGTCCAGGCTGCGCTTCTTCTCGCCGCCGTTGTTGTGGTGCGGATTGGCGGGAATGTACTCGATGCCTGCGGCTTCGGCTTCAATCTTGCGCTTGTGCTCGGCGGAACGCTCCAGGTCGCGCTTGCGGGCGCCCTTCTTGCCGCCTTTGCCCTTGCCGCGATCGAACTTGCCTTCGCCACGGCTCTTGCCGCCCTTCTTGCCGCGGCCCTTCTTCTCTTCGAAGAAGTAGCTCTCGTCGTCGGCGAGCAGGCGCTCATCGGCGCCTTCCACCGGCTCGAAGGCATCGGCCGCAACCTCGAAGTTCATCTCGGGAATTTCCTGGCCCGTGAACTTCTGGATGCTGCGCAGCAGGTTGCGCGTGTCGGGCGTTACGAGCGACACGGCGAAGCCATCGGCGCCCGCGCGGCCCGTGCGGCCAATACGGTGCACGTAATCTTCGGGCATCATGGGCAGGTCGTAGTTCACGACGTAGTCGACCTCGGGCACGTCGATGCCGCGGGCGAGCACGTCGGTTGCGACGAGCACGTTGGTCTTGCCCTCGCGGAAGTTGGTCAGCGCGCGGCTGCGCTGGGCCTGGCTGCGGTCGGCGTGAATGGCCTCGGCGGGAATGCCGATGCGGCGAAGGCGCTTGCAGCAGTTGTCGGCGCCGCCCTTAGTGCGGGTGAACACGATAACGCGGTAGCCGCCCTTTTCCTTGATGAAGGAGTTGAGCAGCTCGGGCTTCTGGCGACGCGTGGTTTTAATCACGTACTGGTCGACTTTGTCGGCCGTCTCGCCGCGGTGGGCGATTTCGACAATCGCGGGGTCGTTCAGAATGCTGAACATGGTTTTGTCCTGGCTGCGGTCGATGGTCGCCGAGAACAGCAGCGTCTGGCGGTTTTCGGGCGTGGCCTCGACAATGCGCTGGACCTGGGGCCAAAAGCCCATGTCGAGCATGCGGTCGGCCTCGTCGAGAACGAGCACCTGAACCTGCGAGAGGTCGGCGGCGCCGCGCTCCATAAGGTCGATCATGCGGCCGGGGGTCACGATGGCCACGTCGAGACCGCGCTCGAGCTTCTTGATTTGCGGGCCGTATGCCACGCCGCCCACGAACGTGCCCACGAAGTGGTGCGTGTGCTTGCCGATAGGCATGCACGTGTCAGCGATCTGGCTGGCCAGCTCGCGGGTGGGGGTCACGATGAGCATGAAGGGGCCGCGGTCGTTGCCTTCGCGATGGCCCAGCTGGTCCATGGAAGGAAGCGAGAACGCAGCGGTTTTGCCCGTGCCGGTTTTTGCGGCGGCGATAAGGTCGCGGCCCTGGAGCACCAGCGGAATGGCCTGCTCCTGAATGGGGGTTGCATCGGTGTAGCCGAGGGTGTCAACGGCTTCAAGGGTCTGCTCGGAAAGGCCGAGCTCAGCGAACGTAGTAATGACGTGCTCCTTTGGTCAGGTGCTTTAACGCGATGCGAATTGAATGCGAGGTCGCACGTAGCACGAGGCGAGCGGGCATGCGGGCGAAAGGGGTGCGTGCGCAGCCGTTTCTGCGGGCATGGTGGACGTTGCGTTCGCAGTCGCAGGGCGACGTGCGAGAGCTACGGCCAAAAAGTCGCAAAGTGCCAAGCGGCGTAAAGCCGCAGCGAAAGTCAGGCGGGCGAGGTGCCAGCCTTGTATGCCATTTCTTTTGGATTGTTGCGCGAAACGCGAGAACAACCCGCCATGTGAGGCCAATCGTCGTGTGCGGAGCCCCGGGCGAGTTACATGGGGAAGCGGGGAGTCAATCCGCATTCACCGAGCCGCCAAGGCTCTTGGGCGCAATCGATATGCGATCGAATAAAGCGCGGTTAAAAACAACGTTGGCTATTATGCCTGGGAATGCGCGAGCGAAGTGCGGGCAAGACATAATTCACGAAATTCTTATTGCTATCGTGCTTTAGTGTGATATAGTGCGTGGCAACGAAAGCGCGGCGCAATGCCGCAGCAAACGATTTTCCGAAAGGAGCCACCAGCATGAAGAACGCTCAGAACAACCTCATGAACTGGTGGTGGCGTGGTGCGAATACGGTCGGTCGACTGTGAGTTCCTCACGCCTTTTATAGTTTGGTGAACAGGGGCCCTCGGTTAGACCGAGGGCCTTTTTGTATGCGCCGAACTTTCCTGCGGCGCCGCCGGCAAAAGGCACCGACCGCATTCGCATCACGCGCCGCCACCTCTTTGAACAAACACTCATTCAACCTGTTTCTCAACCCGCCCCTCGACCTGTTAAATGCTCGTAGCGTTTAACAGGTGGCGTTAACGGGGGCGTCGACGGGTTCCTCCCGAAAGGATGCATCTCATGTCTGAAAATGTTACCACCGCCCAGCCCCGCACCGTTGCAACCGTCGATCGCGGGAAGCTCGACATCAAAGCGCTCGTGCTGCTCGCCATTCTGCTTGCGGCTGGCTTCATTCTGAATATGTTTGTGGGCAAGGCGATTTCCGGCGCCACGGGCGGCATGATTTCGCCTGAGTTCATTATCTCGGCGTTCTGCCTCACTATTTTGGTCGTGCGTCCGAATATTGGCCAAGCCCTGGTCATCGGCCTTATTTCTGCGGCCGTCATTCAAATTACCACCACGTCGCCGTTCATCGATTTCGCGGCCGAAGGCGTTGCCGCTGTGGTTATGGCGCTCATCGTGAAGTTCGGCATGAACACTCCCGCGAAGAAAGTTATTCCCCTGGTAGGTACGTTCGTGACCACGGTCCTTTCCGGCTGCATTTTCATGGTTATTAAGATGGCCATGATCGGCGTTGTGGGCGAGCTTGCCGCCGCCATGCTGCCGGTTATCATCGCCACCGCCGTGTTCAACGCCATCCTGTGCCAGGCGCTGTACCTGCCCATCAAGAAGGCCCTGAAGGTCGAAGATTAATTACTTCAAGCATTTCAAGAAGTTAGCAAGTTTCTAAGAGCAACGAAGTATCCATTCATATATGGGTTTCTGAAAGGGCAGCCATGAATTCGATCATTGAAGTCAAAGATGTGACGTTCACGTATTCCGGTGCGCAGCGTTGCGCGCTCGAACACGCATCGCTCGCTGTGGCTAAGGGCGAGTTCGTGGGTATTATCGGCCCATCGGGTGCCGGCAAGTCGACGTTGGCGGCTGTGATGTCGGGCGCCGTGCCGCACCACTTCGCGGGCGAGCTGTACGGCGCATGCCTGGTTGATGGGCGCGACACGTGCGAGGTTACCCTGACCGACGTGTCGCGCCTGGTGGGAAGCGTGTTGCAAGATATCGACGCCCAGTTTGTTGCGTCGAATGTGCGCGATGAGCTGCTGTTCGGGTTGGAGAACTTCGGCGTGCCGCACGAAGAAATTCCCGCGCGCATGCAACAGGCGCTGGAAACAGTGGGTATCGAAGATTTGCGCGATCGCGAAATTGCCACGCTTTCGGGCGGCCAGAAGCAGAAGGTGGCCATTGCCGCCATTCTTGCACTGCGTCCGCGCGTGCTGGTGCTCGATGAACCCACGGCGGCGCTCGACCCGGCGTCTTCGACGCTCGTGTTCGAAACATTGCGCGAGGTGAACCGTTCAGCCGGCATCACTGTGGTGGTAATCGAGCAGAAGGTTGCACTGCTCTCGCAATACTGCGGTCGCGTAGTTGTGCTCGACCAGGGAAAATTGATACTCGATGGTACGCCTCGCGAAGTGTTTGCTCATGGCGAGCAGCTTCGCTCTATTGGCGTTGACAGCCCGCGCGTCGCCCGTGTGTCGAACTCTCTCGCGGCGGAGGAGCTGTGCGAGGCGGGCAATCCGGCGCTTTCCGTTGACGAGGCGGCGGCGCTTGTTGCCCGCGTTGTAGGCGCAGGCGTGCGTGGTGCCGATGCCGAAGGGGTGTGCGCGGCGTCTGCTGCGTCGAATGTGCTTTCGAATGCGATGATTTGCGACTCGTTGATTGACGGCGATCCCGTCGTTGTTGCCCCATCGCCCGCGCACGCTGGCGAACCAGTGGTTCGCTTCGAAGGTGTGGGCTATTCGTATCCAGGCGGTGGCGCATCGGTGCGATCGCTCGATTTTGAGGTATTCCCTGGTGAAATCGTCGGCATCGTCGGCCAGAACGGCGCGGGCAAAACCACGCTCACCAAGTTGCTCAACGGTTTGCTCAAACCAGCCGAGGGCAATGTGGTTGTTGCGGGGCTGAATACGCGCGAAGTTCCCACGAGCCACATTGCACGGCACGGGGCCACGTTGTTCCAAAACCCCGATCGTCAAATTTGCAAAGACACCGTGCTCGACGAGGTTGCGTTCGGACTGCTGCTCCAAGGGGTTTCAGCAGATGAAGCGGCTGCGCGCGCGAAGGCTACGTGCGAGCGATTCGGCCTTCCGCTCGATGAAGCGCCGTTTTCGCTATCGCGCGGCCAGCGCCAAATGGTGGCGCTTGCGTCGGTGGTGGTGGGCGAGCCGCAGGTTGTCGTGCTTGACGAGCCTACAAGTGGTTTGGACTATCGTGAATGCATGACGGTTATGGAAACCGTGCGCGATATCGCGGCCCGTGGCAGTGCGGTGGTCATGGTGTGCCACGACATGGAAGTGGTGAGCGATTTCGCCGATCGTCTGGTGGTTATGGCGAACGGCGAAATTCTAGGAAGCGGCACGTGCGCCCAGGTGTTCGCGAACGCCGGTCTTATGCAGCACGCCTGCGTCGAGCCGCCCCAGGCCATCGCGCTTGCGGAAAAACTCGCGGCCGAAGTGTCGCCGGCGTTTTCGGGGCTTTCCGAAGTTGCCGATATCGTTGCCGTTGCGAAGGAGCTGGCTCGTCGTGCTTAACGTGATTGATTATGCGCCGGGCAACACGGCGTTGCACAAGCTGCATCCCGTGGCGAAAGTGGCGCTTGCAGCGGCGATTATCGCGGCGACGTTTCTGTCGAGTTCCTATGTCATGCTCGTTGGATTGCTCGCGTTTACCCTGTTCATGGGCGCATATGCCGGCGTCGCCAATCGTCTGGTTGCGCTTATGAAGCTGCTCGTGCCGCTCGCGCTCATTCTGTTTTTGCTGCAGGTATTTTTCATGCGCGCAGGCACGCCCGTGCTCGGATTCGCGACTGACGAGGGCCTTATCACGGGCAGCAAGGCGTGCTTGCGGCTGCTTGGAGCGGCAACGCCGCTTCTGCTCATGCTCATGGTCACGCCGCTGACCGATTTCGCGAACGCGTGCGTCGAAAAGCTGCATATTCCGTACCGCTATGCGTTCACCTTCACCACGGCACTGCGCTTTGTGCCCATTTTCTCGCAGGAAATGAACGCCATCATGGAGGCGCAAACGGCGCGCGGCGTGGAGTACGACACGAAAAATCCGCTCAAGAAGCTGCGGCTCATGCTGCCTTTGTGCGTGCCGCTGCTGCTTTCGTCGGTGAGCAAAACCGATGCCACGGCGCTTGCGGCCGAGCAGCGCGGCTTCTATCTGCGCACGCGAGAAAGCTCGTATAGGCGCTACCCGTACGCCGCGCGCGATTATGCGGCATTCGCGCTCTGCGTAGCGCTTATTGCACTGGGTGTTGCATTTTAGTTGGCGTCGTTGCGTTTTATGCGTACGCATAAAACGCAACGTATTTGGGCTCAATTTACGCGAACGCATAAATCTGCTCGCTAGACTGTTCGATGCATGCGCTTGCATAAATGGCCTGCATACATAAAAAGGGAGCCGATTGCTCGACTCCCTTTGTGCATGTGCGTGAATGGCGCGTTTGCGAATGCGCTGCGCGAATTAGAAGCGCAGGCTCAGGCAGCTCAGGCCGCCGTCGATCTTGCGATACTCGGACGTGTCAACGGTGAGCGTCTTGTAGCCCAGATCCTGCACGGCCTTGAGCACGGTGGGATAGCCCTCGGGCACGATGACGGTGCCGTTGACCCAGATGCAGTTGGCGGCGTAGGCCTCGTCCTCGGGAATTTCAACCTTGTTGTATTTCTCGAAGTCGGGCTTGGTCTTGAACTCGCCGGAAACCAGCATGTTGTTGTCTTCCAGGTAATTCACGCCGGTCTTCAGGTGCAGCACGTACTCCAGCGGAACTTCGCTGCCCGAAAGGCCCCAGCCCTCGAGAATCTCGATGAACTGGCGAATGCCCTCTTCGTTGGTGCGGGCAGAACGGCCTACATAGAAGTGATCGCCGACCATCATGACGTCGCCGCCCTCGAGCGTGCCAGGAGCGGTGATGTGGGCGATGTGATCGTCGTCGAAGAACTGGCGAATGGTGGGCTCCATCTCCTTAGCCTCGCCATTGCGGGTGCCAGCGCCTGGGTTGTCGATGATGGCGCCGCAGCGGGTAATAACGGCGGTGTCCTCGACGAAGCAGCTGTCGGGATACTCTTCCATTGCGGGAAGCACGGTAACGTCTACGCCACACTGCTTCAGGGCCTCGATGTAGGCGTCGTGCTGCTCAATCGCCTTCTCGTAAATCGGCTTGCCCAGCTCAGGTGCGCTGGTGATGCCGTCGCACAGCGATTTGCCAGGGCGGCGGACAATAACGTGGGAAAACTTAGCCATGGAAAGTTCCTCTCTCTGCGAACGTGGCTATAGTCGCGCGTTGCGCGGCTTTCCAAACGGCCTCCATTGTACTCCCTTTAGGCGAATACGTCTCGGAGGGAGGGGTTGAGTTTCTTCGCGCGCGATCGAGACTATTTTCCCATGAACTCTTTCGTGAGCCCAGTGCGCGTTTGCGTGTCTGTTTTCTCGTAGATGTTCGTGAGGTGACGCTGCACCATGCGAAGCGAAATTCCCAGATCATCGGCAATTTGTTTGAGAGGGCGCTCGTCGCAAGCCACGGCGCGCAGCACGTCGGTCTCGCGTGGTGTGAGGCCGTATCGGGCGATGAATTCCGCCTGCAGCTCTTCGGCGGAAGGCGCGCTTTCGGCGGCGAGGCCGGCTTCGGTAACCTCGCGTTCGCGCGCGGTCGGGGGCAAGCGGAACAGCCCGGCTCCAATGAATGCGGTACTGGCCAGCATAAACAGTACAATTGAGGCAATCATGACGGCAACGACGCCCGCCTGCGTCAGTGCGAGCGAGGCGCCCGAAATGGTGAACGCGCACACGTTGTTCGCAGCGCGACCCATGCCCGCCCACAGCTGCGGCGTGCGCATGCGCGGCGCGAGCTGCAGGAACATGGTGGTGAAGAATGTCACGAAGAAGCCCGAGCTGAAGAAGAACACGATGAGCCCAATAACGGGGCTTGCACCAGCCTCGACGGCCAGAATGGAAATAATCGACAGCAGCATAACGCCGAACATGACGAATCCCATATAACGGCGTTCGCGAATGTCGAATACGATGCCCGCTACAAGGCCGCTTGCCGCCAAAAAGAGGCGCGGCCATTCGTCGACCGCGATGGAGCCTTGCGCGTCGGAAAGCGTGGTTACGCCGTCGAGCGTTGAAAACAGGCAGGCCAGAATCGCGACCAAAGCAACCGACCAGAGCGCGCGGTTCAAGGGCTGGACATTTTCCGTTGTGCTGGGACTTGTCGTCGTGTTGGCGTTTTCCGACGTGCAAGCGTTTTCCCCATGGCGTTCGGCGTTGGCGTCGTCGCGCGTGAAGAAGAGCAGCGCTCCTAGCGCCGCGGCTCCTGCACACAGCATGGCGACTTCCCATGCGCCCGTGGGAATGAATTGGTTGTTCGCGAATTGCAACAGAATGCCTGCTGCATAGGCGGAACCTGTGCCCTTAGCGAGTGATGGGCTTCCCTCGAATGCGCGTGCCATGTTCCAATGGGCTTCCGCCCCTGCGCACCCCAAAAAGAAGAAGCCTGCGCATCCGGCAACTTGCAGTGCGGTGGCGTCATCGAGCATGAGGACGGCGATGAGGCACGCGATGGCGCCTGCGGTTTCGGTGAAGGGTACCCATGCCTGCGCGCGCGGAAGTTTCGAGAGCGCTGCGAAGGCGAGAAAGCCCACAACGCTTGCTCCCAAGATAAGCGCCTGCGCGCCTACGACGCCTTCTGCTGGCAGAAGCGTGCCCATGCGCCTGTCGAAGAAAAACTCGCTTCCCAGAAACGCGAAGGTGAACAGCGCGAGAGCGGCAAGCGATTCGAGAGATTTTCTTTCGATTGACAGCATGGATTTTCCTCAACATATATATAAAGCGCCGGTGCGCGAAGGCGCCGGCGTGGCAGGTGCTTTTGCGTGCTTCCTATTGTAGTGGCGGGTGAGGCGTTTCTGTGTAAAAAGACGCGAAACGCTTTGCCTGCGGCGCGGCGTTTCGCGCGTGCAATCGTGAACATGGGGTAAAGATGGGTTTTTCGCATCGCTTGCGCCGTGCCGGCAATGCGGCGAGGGGCTTTGCGCATGAGCTCGGTTTATCTTCCAAGTATGTTTTTGTGAAAAGAATCAAATCGTTTTCCCAGATAAACACCTAGGTTCGTATATACGAACCTAGGTGTTTTCTTCGTATTCGCGCAAAGTGCAGGATGGATTTTCAGCAAAAGGCACAAGAGAAGGACGCTGCCATGAAACGAAATGCCACGCAACCGAAAACGCGCGCGACGTTGCGCGCGGCGTGTCGAAAAGCGCTTGCCTGCGCGCTTTCGGCGGTGCTTGTCGTGGGGCTCGCGCCCACGTTCAGCATCGCTGAAGCAGCCGAGGACGAAGCCGATGCCGCGGCGAATGCTGTGGGCGATGGGGCGGCTGAAGGCGCCGCCGATGGCTTCGTAGCGCCCGATGCCATGTCGGGCACTGGCTCGCAGGTCGTCTCCATTCCCGAAGATAGCACGACGATCCATGCCGCCGTCGCGCTTGAGGGCGACGATTCCGAAGCGGCATCTGCGCAAAGCGGTGAGGTGGGGTTGCCCGGCTCGCCGGCGGAGAACGCAATCCGGGATACAACGAGCCTTTCCGCCAAGGGCGGCGATACTGCATCTTCCGCGGCAGTCGATGGTAATGCCGCGAAGGCTCCCGCTGCCGTTGCCGACGAGTCGAACGGCGATGGTGACGGCGCTTCCGCCAACGCCGAACCGACGGTTGGCCCAAACCCCTTCAAGCAAGGCGTCGACGCGCAGCCGCTGCTTGGCTTGGACAACTACGACAAACACGTTATGGTAGACAGCGAGGGCAACGTCGACAAAACCGAGACAGCCAAGCGCTGGAAAACGAAAGTCGGCTGCGAGGGTAAAAAGATGTGGGCAGGTACGCTCATCCAAGACAATGGCTACTGGGACCAGCCGGGGTGGAGCTTTGTAGTCGACTGGCCGCAGCCAAACCCCCTGCACGATGCTGAGGTGTATGCCTACATTGAAAAAAACTACAGCGGTACAACTGACGGCGCGAAGCGCGACGTTGTTATTGCCGAGGGTGATGCTGGTCTTACGTCCGTCAACTTCCGTGATCTGTTTGACGGCAGCCATGATGTGTACATTGGCGACTTCGGCTTCGAATACAATCGCCTTAGCTCGCTTTCAATCCCCAGCTTCGTCAAAAAGATCAACATGGATGCGTTTATGCAGGATGGCACAAATGCGTCTTTGACCGACTTGCAATTCGAAGAGGGCATTGAGTGCATTGCGGGCGGGGCATTTACCAATTGTAACGGCCTTGCGAAGCAGGACCTGATTGAGTTTCCAAAATCGCTTAAATACCTTGACGGCGGAGCGTTTACGACGTGCGGCGCTCTGAAGGTGCGGTTCGGCAATCCCGACATTCGTTTTGGCAGCCAGTACGACAGCGACCAAGACGACCCTTCTCTCCCCTTCGACGACGGTACAACTGTGTATGCCTACAAGAAGAAGAGCGACGGCACCGATTCTGACCCGTACCGCCTTTCGCAGCAGGATACCGAATCCTCCAAGCACTATAACTACGTATGGCTCGACGATGAATCGTCGGTTGTCACGGTTACCGGCAAAGTTGAACTTCCTGAAGGCGCTGCTCCCGGTGACGTGTCGGTAGTTATGGAGCAAAACGGCGCATTGAAGAAACTGGCGCTAGCCGAAGACGGGTCTTTCACGTGTCCCGACGCAGCAATTGCTACTGAGTGTTCCATCACTGTGCAAATTGCTGGATACTATGATAAAAACTACCTGCGCACCGCATCGCAGATGGGCTCCTCGTGGGATTTGGGAACAATTGCCGCGTCTGATTTCAAGAAAATTGCCGCTCAGCGCACGCTCCCGATAAGCGTCTATACAAAGAACGCCGCGAATGCGGAAGGCGAAGAAGCGCTCACGAATATTACGAGCAATCCTGGTTTATCGTTCAAGCTCAAGCGCGATGGCGTCGATCTGGCTTCGGGCGAAGACGCCGATTACGTCGTGCAGTGCAATTCTGTTGTGCTCTCCGAAGCGCTTGCGAACGAGGGCAACTTCGAGAGGCTTTCGCTCGAAGTTTCGACCAGCGATTCGCTGAAGCTTACGGGCACTACGGTTGCCTACAGCGGCGAACGGGGTGGTTTCGAGGCAACCCTTTCTTCATGGGGCAGCGTACGTGTGTCCACGAATGCCGCGTATGAGGGCCGCAGTCGCGTATTCCTCTTCAGCGGGACCGATGCGAATGCGCGTTGCGTTGTGGACAGCTACACGTCGGTTGAATGGCCAGATGGTCAGGAAAACCCCAATTGGATTCTTTCTACGGGCAAGCTGAAGGCGGGAACCTATGTTGTGGCGGCATGCAAGCCAGACACGGTGCTCTCTGCATCGAACCTGGGAGTGTTGCAGCGTTCTGGCGTTCCGTACGCGAAAGCCGAAGTCGAAATAACCGACAATTCAGTGTCTGAGGTGACGCTCGACGTGCCCGATTACGACAAAGAGCAGCTGCTGAAGAATGCGGGGGTGAAATCAGCGCGCGTACAAGCCCCGGGCGACGGTGTGGTTGCTGGGTGCGAAACAATAATCGAAGTGGCCTATGACCTCGATAAGCCAATGCCGCTCGAATTCACCTTCGGCATTCCTTCCGCTGATTATCACGGCGTAAGCGCATCGCTGAAAAGCTCAGGTAATGCGTCTTGCGGGGTGTATGGGGACAGCCTGGTTGTTAATGTCGATGCGCGAACGACCTCTGATGTGCTCTATATTGCGTTTACGCCCGATAAGCAGCAGGTGTACTCGCTCCCCGTGTCGCTCGAGGCGGGCGACAAGGTGATTCCTTTGGGTGATGCATCATTCCTCGCACGAGGAATGACGGTCAAGGTTGCCGACAACTGCGTAAAAGATACGGGCAATCAGGCCACGGTGTACGGCGCGCCTTCGTCGTTTATCGAGCTTTCCATTGCTGGCCAAACGGTGGGAACGGCATATACGAACGCGCTTGGTCATGCGCAGATTTCATTTGACATTCCCGAAGAAGTCACCCAGGGTCTTCTGTTCGGCGACTACGTAAAACTTGATGCGAAAAGTGAACAGGTTGATGCTCATCTCAATTGCTTCTATCGCCCAGGTGCGAAAATCAAGACGTTCAGCATAACGAATGCGGGCAAAACCCAAACAAGAATCGTTGATGGGAAAGAGACCTACGATAACCTCACCGTTCTGTATCAACTCCCAAAGAAAAAGAATGCATATTGGACGTTTGATGTGACGGTTGACAACGCCACGGCGCAGATCAACGCCGGCGATGTGCTCATGATGTACGCGAAGCTGACAAATGGGGAAAATGTTGCGGTACCTCTTGCCCTTGTATCGCAAGGAGACGAGGGCTCGCGTTACGTGGGCGAATACGTAGACCAAGAATACCTGGCCTTGCTTGAGGAAAATGAGGGCGAGGGGTATTTCTCCTCGGAATTGCTCCAGTCGAAGAATCTCTTCATCCCCGAAAGCTACAGCTTTAGTAACTTCGCGCTTTCCTACAGGGCAAACCTTGATGAAGATTACGAAGAGCGCGCGAAAAAGCGCATTGAAGATGAGGTTGCCGAAAGGCAGCAGCAATACAGTGCCTTCTGGGCGGACTACTGGGCGGGCTTTGAGGTGGATGACACCACCAAGCAGCAGGCCCAGGAAGTCGATGCCGCTTTGGGCGAGGTTGTAGCGCAGCTCGCCGAGCGAGATGATGCGAGCAGCGAAGACGTACGGGCCACCATTGCCGAAATTGAAGCGTTGCGCCCTGATTTCCGCGACTTCGGATCTGCGCTCGCTCCCGACGACGACCTCTGGATTGCCTCGATCGATTCGCCTATTTTCACAGGGAAGCTTCCAGACGATATCAGCTGGACGGCTCCCACCGATGCCGAGCTCAAGGAGTGGTATGGCGACGAGATTCTGAAGGACGACAACGGCAATGTCATTCTCGATGAGAACGGCAACGAGCAAAAACTCACCGACATTGCGCGCAAGTCCTTCGATGAAGTTCAGCAGGAAATTGAGCAGAAAAACGCATGGGCGCGCAATACGCAAAAGACAATCGTGAACGGCCTTGACAAGCTGGGTCGCGAATCGGGCGTGGGCGCGCCGAGCGAATCGGGTTCGCCCTACACCCTGATAGACAACGTCATGAAGAAGGAGTGCGGCGATACGCTCGCCATTTCGGACGGAGATAATGCGAAGGGCGAGCAGATATCCTCTTCGACGAATGGTCGTTTTACGGGTGATTACTTCGTCACCGAAGAACAGAAGAATGGTAAAGACGGCAAAACGCCTGGGATTTACTCGGGAATGACCGCTCGCGTGACAGAAGAGGCACCCCAGGGTGTCGAGGCGCCTGCTCGTGTTACGACTTATACGTCCAATTTCGATGAAGCCCATGAACGTAGCGACGCCGCCAAAGCGGATATGTGGTCATCAGCGTGGAGCATTGCACGAGGTCAGGTGCTCGAACTGGTATCGGGGGGCCTCGATTATGCGAATAAGCTCACAATCAAGAACATCATCAACAGACGTTTGATGGAGCATATGCCAGTAAGTGAGGTTTCGCCTCTTATGGAGGCATATGCGAAAGCGAACTTGTTCGAGAAGGAAATGGAGGAAATTGGTGAAGCGAACCAGATGATGCAAACGGGCAAGGGTATAACGGGCGTGCTCGGCTTGGCTAACGATTACTTCGGTATGGATAGCGCGAAGAATTCGCTCATTGACAGCGGCAACGAGATTCGGCTCATCGAAACGGACATCGAGAATATCTACCAGCTCATTAAATACTGGCGTGCGTACAACCCCTGCGACAGCGATTGCCAGCGCTGCCTCGACGCGTTGTATGCCGAGCTTGAAGCCGCCGAGAAATACAAGGAATACCTTGTTGCCGAAGATGACAACAACTATTCGGATGTTATGAGGGGCTGCGGCACCTCAACGCTGAACGCCATGCTGGCAGTATGCAGCCTTTATGGTTCGGGCTCGTTCGGGGCGGCGGGTTCTGCGGAAGTGTACGGGTTTTCCGATCTTCTTGGCAACTTCGTTTCCAAGCTTTCGCTGTGTGCCGATGTGTCTTCGACATCTGCTCACATGCTGCGCGCTCCTTGGGCTGACGTTGCCAAGAACGAATACGCCGAGGCAACGGCGTATCGCATGAGCGTATGCAAGCATTCCGGGAAGAAGAAAAGCGAGGACGATGAATACCGCGAAACGATCGATTGGGACCGTTTCTATGGGTCGGATGTTCGCTACCGCAATTATGGTGCGAATGTCATTCTCGACCCATCGGGCGTGGTGTATGAGGCGTTGGAGAGCAATCCCGTAGAGGGCGCAACGGCTACGTTGTGGACAAGGGGCTCCGCTTCCGGCGGGTCCGAGCAGGAATGGAACGCTGAGGCGTACGAGCAGCGAAACCCGCAAACGACCAGCGGCGATGGTTCGTTCGCGTGGGATACTCCCACGGGTCAGTACCAGGTGCGCGTAAGCAAGGACGGCTATCGCGATTCGGCGAGTGAGTGGCTCAATGTGCTTCCGATTCAGACAGGTGTGAACATCAAGCTCGAGTCCTCAAAAGCGCCCGAGGTTCAAGAAGCCTGGGCTGATCCCGACTGTATCGAGATCGCATTCGACCAGTACATGAAGGCATCGGATTCCCTCGAGGCGACCCTGGATGGAGTTGTCGCCGAACGCATAGAGTGGGTTGATCCTCAGGAGGCGTCCGAGGCGGATGGCTACGGCACGCTTTCTCGCGTGCTGCGGATATACCCGAAAAGCTCGCTTGCTGAAGGGTCCCAGGTGAACCTCGCCATAAAGGGCTTGCAGAATTATGTGGGCACGGCTCTGGCAACGCAGGGGGGAAATTGGTCGCAGCAGCTGACGGTTTCCAAACATCCCTCCCAGCTTGTGGCTAATTTCGAAAACGCTGTGGTGCTTCAGCAGAATGCCAGCGAGCCGGTGCAGGTTATCGCATATGTGCGCTATGCCGACGGGTCGCCTGTGGCTGGTCAGCGCGTGGTTGCGAAGCTGGAATCGGGTAGCCTTGCGTCGTTCAAAGGCGCCGCGTTCCAGAGCGATGCGGACGGAAGCGTGTGGGTTGAGGCCACGACCGACGCAGAGGGCAAGGCGAGCTTCCTGCTGGCAGGCGAATTGCCTGGCATGACGACGCTTGAGCTTTCTGCAAGCGGCACCAATCTTACTAAGGAGATAGCCGTGCGTGTGACGTCTGATGCGGCGCAGCCCGCGCGTCCCGTGGCAACGATTGACGGCGCCGTATTCGATGCAGCTTCGCCGAAGGAGAATTCGATCGAGGTTGCGAAGGGCTCTCTTCTGGATCTTTCCTGCAGTACGGAAGGCGCGACCATCTACTACACCACCGACGATACGTGCCCGTGCGTGGAAGGCGGCTCGCGCGTCGAATACGCCGGCCCCATTCCGGTGATGCAGAATACGCGCTTCCGCATTACCGCCTACAAAGATGGCATGGCGTTCGACAGCTACAGCGAGCGCTTGAACCTGAACGTTACGGTGGCCAATTCCACTGACCCGAGCCCTGATAATCCGGGCGGCGGCGCGACCGACCCCGAAAACCCGGGCGGCGGTACGATTAATCCCGATAACCCGGGTGGCGGCGTGGGCGGCAATGGCTCTGGCAGTGGCTCTGGCAATGGCGATTCTTCTGTGAATGGAGGCTCGGACGATGCCGCGGCGGGTGGTTCTGCGGTCTCTTCGGGCAGCGGCGCAGCAAGCGCTGTGGCGCAGAAGGCGGCATATGCTTCAACGAATGATGCTTCTATCTGGTGGTTTGCGGCGTTTGCTGCAATTGTGGCGTGCTTGGTGGCGATGGCCTGTCTTGCCGCTCGCAAGCGTGAACGTTAACGGGGCAGGATTGCGGCGATTCGTCATCCTTCCTTCAAAAGAAAGCCGAGCTGGCGCAGCGCTGGCTCGGTTTTGCTCCGATGCGAACGCCTGCCGCAAGCGCTCGCGAAGGCTCCCAAAACGGTAGGGCCCAAGCCCGCCAAGCATGGTTCGACGATTCGGGGAAACGCGTGCGGCATAAGATGACGCGCGTTTTCGCCTTACGTGTTTGCTGGGCTTCTGGGCATATGGGGACGCGTTTTCGACGGCGCGGCCAGCTTCTGGCATGTTTTTTGCTTTTCCTTCCGTATCCACATGCAAGGAGGAGGAAACATGGCAGAAGAAACATTCGAACCGTTTGGTCCGCTGCAGGGCGTGAAGGTTCTTAATCTTTCGCAGGCAATTGCTGGACCGTTTGCGTGCGCTATGTTGGGCGATTTGGGCGCCGATGTTATTGGCATCGAAAACCCTAAGGGCCGTGACACGAGCCGTCCGAACCCCATGCTCCCTGGCTGGGGCACGCGCATGGATCGCCGCAATTCCCGATCGCTGTGCATGGATGTGCGTCATGGCCGTGGCCGCGAGCTTTTCTACAAGCTGCTCGAAGATGCCGATATTTTGGTTGACGGTTTCCGCGGCGGTCAGATGGACAAGTGGGGCATGAGCGACGAAGCGTTGTGGGAGGTCAATCCGGCGCTCGTCATTGTGCATATTTCGGGCTTTGGCCAAACGGGCGACCCCGGCTACGTGAGCCGCGCGAGCTTCGACGCCATCGGCCAGGCGTTTTCGGGCTATATGGAAATGAACGGCTTCCCCGATCGAGCTCCTGTGCCCGCATTCCCGCAGCCTTCCGACTACTTTGTTGGCCTGTTCGCCATCGTCGGCGCATTGGCCGCCCTTAACCGCGCCAAGGAAACCGGCCAGGGCGATTCGATTGATGCCGCTCAGTATGAGGCCATGGTGCGCGTCTC